>DATNQL010000330.1:0-5053 GCA_036704025.1 Stenomitos sp. | reverse complement strand
GTCAAAACCTGCTGGTAAAGGTTGGTAAGTTGAGACGATAGGCGTCAGAAATTGGGTAGCGCCAATAGAGTCGCTAAACATGGTTAAAATCCTTGAAAGCTTTGATTGACTTAAGATTGAAGTGGGTTTAATGGGGTGAATTTCCCACAAGAAGAGCTTGCCTACTAACGCCTTACTTTGGTCTGTTCTGGCGGGAGTTGGTAGGCATGAACTAATAATAAAAAACCCCGCCGTAAAGCGGGGTGTTTTTGTTCCATCGTGGAACAAATTGGTATTAGTTTGAGTGCTTTAACCATCTCTGATGAATTGCTGCCAGTCTGGCTAAAACTTCAAAATCAGGTGTCGAGCCATTGCACATAAACCACTTCCGCACAGTTGAATAACTGCGGCGGGTTATCTTGGCCAATTGTTGATGGTCGAGTTCCCAATACTCAGCAAAACGGTCTAAAGTCATTGTTGGGATTTCTGTGCTTTCGCCCAATTGCAGCATCTGGCGAGTAGGATATTTCTTAGCTGTTCGTAGCATCGTAAACCTCTACAAATGGCGCAAGCCCCATCAGGAAGTGACTGATGGGGCTGAACTTTTAGCGATCGATAACCTTCGATTCGATATACTGACCCAGCGCTATCCAGTTCACATCGCGCAGGTTTCGGGGGAACTCCCAGGCTTCCGTTTCGGTTTGAAAGCGCTTGCAGAACCTTTTGGCAAAGTTCCCCAAGTCGCCCGAAGAGTCGTATAGGCGGTCTGTTTCGCGAAAGAAGTCCTGGTCGTTGTCTTCCAGGTAAGTTTCAATGAGGAATTCAAGCCAGTCTAGGATGTCTTTGGTTTGTTTGTTGTGGGTGGTAGTTGTCATGTTAGTTTTTGTCGAGTTCGGGATTGATTTCGGATACGAGCTTTTCAAATTTGCCCTTTAGCTTTGTTAGCCTCTTCAGTTCCGTTTTGTGCCTCGCGGTTAGCTCGTTTGTGAGTTTCGTGATTTCCCGATAATCGGCTGCTGTTTTATCTTTCTCAGGTTTGTCCTTGATTAGTTGTATTTCAGCCCTAATTTCCGACTCGTTCATTTGCTTAAGTGATTTTTCAGCCATTGGTTTCGTCTCCGTCGATTGCTCGTGAGAAATTACTAAGAAAACCTAACGTCGCGCCCTTTGTACCGCTCAACTAACCGATAATGGTTAACTTTGAAATCTGTGATGAATCGCTCAACTTCTTTCGTCTGCTCTGGGGTTAGTTGGTTGTTCAGTTCTGGTAAATCGCAGTGCGAAGCTATCCGCCACATTGAGTCTGAAATCAACCTTTGGTTGCCGATGTGCCGTCCTTCGATTCGCGCAATGTGGTCTGCCACATAAAGAGCGGAATGTCCTTTATTCGGGTTAAATTGCAGCATCTAAACCTCCACAGGCGGTAGTTTGAGCATTACTTGGTTATCCCGCAGCCAACGCCGTACCTCATCAGCTTTGACTGGTGGGAGATATCGGTTTTGGTCGCGGGCACTCAGCAGTCCCGCTGCGACTCCGATATCTCGGATAATTTGTATTTGTTGGGTGGGGGTGGCTCTTGGGTATGCCTTTACCTTTGCTCGGATGTAAGCGGTGTTCATCGTTTGGCCTCCGATATCGCGAGTGCGAATTCTCTGGCCATCTGCTGCTGTGCAGGCGTCCTGGCTTCTAATCCGAGCAGTTCGTCCTGGAGCAGCATCCGGGCTAGCAGCAGCGCTTGGGAACTGGTGACAACCCCGGTTGCGAGGGTCGTTTTGTAGAAGGTTTCTTGCCTCTTGCACTGTTCCGGGGTGAGTCGGATGTCCGCCAATGTGCGAGGTTTGAGTTTGGCTTGAGAGGGAGTGAGTTTAAGCACTGGCTACCTCCACTGCTCTCGCACTGCCCTGACCGACTTCTGAAAGCAGAATCCTTGTCAATCGGAGATATTCATCGGGGGACTTATAGGACAACTGCTCCAGCATCTTGGTCGAAAGAGGATAGCCTAAGTAGTCGTAATTGGCCTTTGAAAGGTTGGGGCAGTTTTCACGAATCGCGGTCAAAAGTAAGATGGCCAAATCTTGTTTTTGACGATCGTTTAAGTGCAGTTTCATCGCACCACCCCGGCAAGCTGAGTTGGCCAGCATTTTGAGCAGGTGTCCCAGGCTAATTGCGTTTGAGAAATTAGCTGTTTGATGCGCTCCCATTCCGCGTTCGATAGCAGGGGTTCATTGTCATCGTCGCCGTCGTCATCGGTTGGGACATTGACAAAGTTTTCGTCAATCGCAACACCCCGATAGTCTTTTCGGAAAAGCGCCCCACTTTGGTGGCACACCTCAATCGCCCACTCCTGACACACGGGCGAGATAAACCAATCGCCCACAGGCTCAGGCAGGAACATATCATCGGGGTCGAAAGGACATCCTTGGTAGGTGAAGCCGTCTTGCAGCAGCGCTTCGGCTACTGCTCGTGAGCGTCCACCAAGCCAAATCGGTAAATTTTTAGCCATCGCAACGCCCTCCGTCGATAAACTGCTGGGCATTTGCAATGGCATCGAATTTGGATTGCCAGCGCTGTCCGATGGGACTGCTACATCTGAGGCGATGGGGCCTGACGATCGTCCTTGAGCAACCATCTTTCTGCTGGTTAACGAAAATCCAGAATCCTTCGTAGTGAGTTGAAAGCAAACTTCCCCAGTGTTGTACCGGGGATGTGATTGTTGGCATGATGGTAAAGCCTCCAATTCGTAATGGTTGGGGCCAGAGCCAGCACTGTCCGTGGAAAGAGGGTGCTGGCTTCTGACGTTTTAGGCTATTTATTTGACTACTTAAACGGCTAGAATAGCCGTGTCAACAGCATGGTAACAGAACATACGGGTATTCTCAACCAGAACAACCGTATGTTCACAATACTTCACATCCAAACGTTTTTGGATTGCAGAATATACCGCTATACTTGAGCAGAACACACGGCTATGTCAAAGGAAGGAAGAAAGAGAGTGAAAGGCATCCCGGTTTATTGGGATGAATTGAAATCAAAACGAACATTAACCTTAACAGACACGGCTTGGGAATGCTTAGGCCAAAAAGCCGAGCGGATAGGAGTTAGCAAGTCAGAGCTGATTGAAGCGTTATCAAGGGGAGTTATTCCTGCCTTAACGCTTGAGGATTTAGAAGTGCTGGGAAAGCGTTTGAGGAAATCATTGCCCAAAAGCTCCTAACACTTAAAAATGCGCGAACTGACTTGGAAAATGTTTTGGAATCGCTTGCCAAACTTAAGAGGGAAAATTTGCGCCGATCTAAACAGCAGGAAGTGGAACGGCTGCGAAACTGGATCGGCGAGTGGGAAGCAGAAATTAAACGACTTGAGGACGTGAGATCGCGTCTCTTGGGCGACCGAGAGTAGACTCGCGCCCCTCCATACCATCGATGACAAAAAAACCAGAAAACATCCATTCAGCGACCGACCCCCAGAAATGCCGGGATATGGAGCGGAAGTACGGATGGAAACTAAAAGCAATTAAGCCCACAAGCAACCCGATTCTCAAAGTCGATTGCATATTCGAGGGCGAGCAAACTTCATTCGAGGACGAACGCTATGAGTGAAACTTGGATTGTTTTTAAAGCTGACGGGATGAGCGCGACCGGATGGGAGGAACGTTTGTTGCTGCCGTCTGGAAATTTGACCGATATTCTTTGGGAAAACTGGGACTGTTCCGGTGAATTGCCCAAAGTGGGAGAGCGAATTCGCTCCTATGCCGATAATGAAGGCTCCGGCTCAATTACGCACGGATGCGACGGGGATTGGGTAGTATCTCGCATTCTCCAGTTCTCATCTTTCGATACCGACCAGCGAATTGTGGTGTGCTACTGCTCTTATCAACCCATCACCCCCCATTGGGAAAAGCTAACTAGGGGTGCGCCAGTGGCATCCATGTTTCCAGCTACCGAGGTAAAATAGAAAACCAACCCCTTCCAACGTTCAATTTCGCTCTCTCGTAACTCCATGAAAAGTGGGAGTTGTTCTCTTGCTTAAGAAATAAGACAGCCGGGATAAGACAGCTTTCGCTCTAAAGCAGTTTAATAGATCTTCAAATAAAAGATTTTCAGCCAAATTCGTTGTATAAGTGGTTTTATCCCAAATAGCAGCAATTGTTGAGGCTGAAACTAAAAACGTCACCGATAAAGGAGGAAATTAAGGATCTCCCGTAAAAACGAGTGCAGCCCCGGTGAGACACCGGAGCCGCATTGATTGAAAGAGTTGGAACACCGCCGCTCTTACTACAAAGCTAAGGGTTCCTCGTCAAATACTCGCGTCCGCGACACTTTCGTGCCGAGACAGAATGTTTATCTAGCAATTACATTCTGCCTTATAACGCGATAAAAGTGTTGCACTATAACGAGACTTATTTGAATTTTCTTAGCCAATACTTGAAGAGCGCTTAAAGGGTTCCAACTCCATCTGTCCACCAAAAACGCTAGGAGTAAGGCAGAATGGAGCTTTTACCAAAAAAAGCTAATACCCTCAAAGGCCAAAATCTTTTTGGCCCCACCACCAATACCACCTCTGCAACCAACGGGGAGGTGCTGTAATGGTCGCTCAATTTTCAGAAAGTGGATTGCCCGGAATAGTACGCGCCGCCGCTCTACGCCAGTTAGAATTGCTGGGCTGGACTGGAGCAGATGCGGTGTACCTGCGATTTTTCCAACCGGAGGGAGGATTTGGCGCTAAGCTGGAAGCGACAATACCAGACCTCCCCTGGAGCCAGATAGAACAATTACAAGCTAAAGGGTACGGCTGCTATTTCGTCGTCAACGGCGGCGGGCATCGGGACGCCGACGTGCAAAAAGGGCGTGCCATCTTCTACGAACACGACAACCTAGACAAAGAAACTCAGCTATTCTTGTGGCAGTCCTTGGGACTTCCAGAACCCACAATTCAAATCGATACAGGCGGCAAGAGCATCCACAACTACTGGACTTTAGCTGACGACTGCACCGTGGAAGAGTGGCGCTCCCTGCAAGCCGACCTGCTGGAATACGCCGATGCAGACCGCTGCCTCAAAAATCCCAGTCGCGTG
>DATNQL010000329.1:0-3968 GCA_036704025.1 Stenomitos sp. | reverse complement strand
CCATTGCTTGATCTGGGCGTGTTTCTCGGCAGAGAGCAGCTTACAGGCCGCATTCATCGCGCTGGGATGCCACAAGCGCCGTAAAGAAGCCAATGTTTCTCGATCCGAGCAATGATTCTCCAGATCTTGAGCCATACTCCGTAAATTTTCTTCTTCCATCCAGGGGTCGAGGGGGTCAGCCGCCTGGGGAGAATCTTCGCGGCTATTGCTTTGCTCAAGCAAATTGAGCTGTTCAGTCTGGGCTGCTGACCGAACTTTTTCTCGTTCGGATTCAGTCAACAGAATGCGGTGTACCCACTTGACTTGATTTTCTCCGTGCTCTCCTTTGATCGCAACCAACTCATCCTTATTGTTAGCCGACAAAAGCTGCTGCTTAATCCTATCGGCTAGCTTAATCTTTGCGCTCTGATTGTCACTGGAGCGATGGGGGAAAGTCGAGTAGTCAGGACCCAATGAAGGTTCGCTCCACTTTAACCCAACGTGTGCTTTGAACTGCGGTTCAGTATGAGATTGCGGCTCTTTTGCTGCCTGTTCTGGCTTTTTGTCCAGGGTGTCCACCCTTTGTCCACCAGAGGAAATAGAGGTATTAGAAATTTCAGGAGCAATTTTTTCAAGTACTGCAACTGTTGATTTTTCTTTAGCTAAATCTCTTGGTTGGACAGTTGATCCACCCTGGACACCCTTGATTTCACGTTGTTCTGGGCTGTCCACAGTACAATTACTTACCGCCTGATTTCTTGATCCACCCTGGACACCCTCATGGGAAGAGGGAGGTGTAGGAGGTATAGGAGGATTGTTATCACCATCACCCCAATCCCCCCCATCATCGTCTGGAGGTTCGGGTGGATTCCAAAAATCGGCAAACTCCATTAGACCGCCCTCCTCACACTTGGACTTACGGCAAACCCAGGTGGGATCTGTGGGAGGTGGAGCATTTTCTCCACTGCCACTCCATCCATTGTTCTGGTTTATGCTGACAAAAGCCCCAGGCACGGTAGTAACATATTCCCAGTGAGCTGGTACCCGGTTCCGTTTCCCTTCTGACATGGAACCCCAGCGCCGTTGCACAAAGTTATGCGGCAATATGGTCTTCAGGTGGCTGATGAATTTACTCATCCCCAGTGGCGTGTAACCATGTTCTTTGCAGTAGGCGGTATACACCGTGTGCAGCAGGTGATGATGCATGAACCCAGGCTCATGATTGGGGCGCAGGCAGTTATCGACGAAGCTCTTGGTGCTGTCGCCGTAGAGTGCTGCGTCAAGGCGTAAGTTGATGACTCGTTCGTTTTCTGGCTCAGATAGTAGGATGCGATCGCGCTCCTCTCGTGGCATCGCCAGCGCCCAGCTAATGACATCAGCCTTGACCGCCTCAAGTTTGAGTTTTAGGTCTGGGTCGGGCAATACATTCCGGGCTTTAACCGGAATGGGATAAGCTCGCCGCGCATACCCATCACCCGCGTTTTCAATTTGGAGGAAATCCACCGAGGCAACCCAAAACCGCACATTCCACAGTTTCATGTAGCCAACTGGATTAAACAACGCTCGACCGCTAAGTTCGCCATTGTCTACCAATTCGTAGAAGGCGCGGACACCTTGAACGAACCCTCCCACGTCGGGGAATCCGAAAATTCGTTTACCCGTCAGAAACTGGTGCCTGCCCTCTGGAGTTGCTATTTCCGAAAAATTTACAGCGCTGTCAGATGCTTCCCCCCATAAACTATTCCAAAATCGCCCCAGAGTACCCTTGCCACCACCCGATTGACCGACGAGATGGGGGAAACGTCCGTAGGGAGCTGTCGGATCGAGGAACATTGAAGTAAACGCCCGAATGATGGAAAGCATATCCTCCCCAAACGATTCAGCAACGAAGCGGCGGAAGGTTTCTGGGCATTCTTTTCCCGGCTCGTAATCATAGGGAATCATGCTGGTGAGAAGGTAGTGTTTGTTGTGGGGCATCATCTGGCCCGTTCTCATATCCACAACACAGTTTTTAAACGCGACGAGGTGCGTATTAGATGGAAGCGACTCAAATCGATCGAGACGGCTGCGGACGTACTTGAAGGCTGATTCCTTATGACTATTGGTTTCGTAGGGCTTAACAACTTGCCAGCCAAACTCCTTAGAGTGTTTCAGTTTATAAGCTTTTTCGCCAGCGTCAGCAATTTGGGCGTTGATGAGGGTGTCTTTTTGGTGCTGCCAATAGCCCTGGTGTTCTTTCCACTGATAAAAAGCAGCATCGATGACTCGCCAATCTCCAGCAGTCGCCCCGAACTCGCGACGATAAACCCAACCGTCGAAGGTTTGGGCAGTGACGCAGTTTTCAAAGGGCAAGCCTAACTGTTTGGAAATGCGTTCGTAAAACCACTCTGGATTGGTTTTATCGGGTGTTGAACCAGAATCGTCGCCGCCGTTGCCGCCAGAGCCACCTCCACCTCCATCTCGATTTCCACTGCCGTTGCCACCGTTGTTGTCTGGCTGTAAAGATTTAAGCCACTGGCTGTACGGAAGTGCTTCATCAAAGGCTTGCTCAAAGGCGATCGCACCTTCTTTTACAATCAAATCGTCAACGCCTTTGCCTTGGTCGAGATGCCAGAGAGTTACAAAGATTTCAGCGCGTTCCTTTTTAATTAGCCGTCCTAGCTGACGTAACGCCGCCTCCACGCTCTCCTTAACAATGATGTCACTGTCAAAGGCGAGGTAAATTGGACGCCCCGGCACGATAAACGGGCGAATTGACGGGTGTAGTTTTGTGCCTTTGCCCTCCTGACCCATCCACACGCCAGAGATGGAGATGGCAATGCAACCGTGAGACAATAGGCAAGCCGCCTTCTTCGCGCCCTCGGTGAGGACAATCGGCAGTTCTGGATGATTGAGCACCCACAGCCAGAAGCCTTTGTCGTCGCGATCTTGTTTGATGTCCTCATCCTTCACCAGGACGCCAAACCGCTCACCAATGTGATGCCAGAAGTCGAGAGTAACGACTAAATAAACGGCTGACGACTTCCCACCCTTGGGGTAGCTCAGATATTTCTGAGGCTCGTCTTTATCGGGAAACTGAATTGGGGTATCAGGTTTAAACTGCCCGGACTTACCCCGCATTCCGGTTTTTGGGTCGCAGGATGAAACGTACCAGCCGCCTGTGTGACCGTACCAGTTCCAGTTAAGTAGTTGGGCGATCGCCGGAGTGTGGTCGATGTGACGAATATTTTTTGCAGTGATTTCTGGGGCTACCCCACTGTCATTTATCCATTCAGCTTCCCGCTGTTGGGGTGACTTGCTGTTGGCAATCCGCTCTGATTCCTCCTGCCGCCGCCGTTCTTCCCGCTCAGGAGCCGTCAAGATTTTAGCGATCGCCTTGGCATCATGGCAGTTCCAACACTGATATCTGCCCGAAACTCGGTCAACAGAGAGCTTGGGTTTGCCACAGTTGGGGCAGTTGTATCGTCCCTTCTTGACTTGGGTGAGCTGGTGGGCAAAGTCAAGAATGGTGAAATTTGATTCTGGTAGTGACATTGGTTCCTCGCGTGGTATGGGTTTGCGCCCCTACGCCGGAGGAAGGCAAAGTTACTCGACTAATGGCTCAAGATAAGCTAATTTAACGCAAGGTTCTGCTGCACTGTGCAGAAAAATTTGTCGGAGATCAGAAAAATTTGTCGCGCTGCATCAAAATTTGCGTCGGTGCATCAAAATTTGTCAAAATGCAGAAGAAGGATTGCTCGATCTAGAGCGATTCCCTAGCGCATTTTAGCTTGCTTTAGCTTATCTTAGTTCGCAGGCGAGCAACCAAATCTGCTCAAATCTGATAAAATTGAGCATGAAATTCCACTCTGCTGCAAAGCGGCAGTCAGAGTATGAAACAGGTGATTCTTGCCTTCCTGCACCACCTTTTGCTAAGCCTGGAAAACTCTGAAAAGGTGAATGGTAGGGAAAGTTTAAATTTGTCGAATTGTGTCCCGTCTCATGGCGGG
>DATNQL010000328.1:0-60609 GCA_036704025.1 Stenomitos sp. | reverse complement strand
CGGTGTAAGCATATCAATAATCGTTTTTTAATGTATCACGATGCTATTTACTTGGGGACAGATTTTGATAATGTATTACAAACAGTTACGGGTTTTTTGCAACGTCATCCGAAAGAAACAGTTTTAATGATGGTAGGAAATGAAGGTGAAGAGAAAGCGACTAACACTCGAACCTTTATAGAAACATATGAAGCCTATAGAAACAAACCCGAATATAACTCTTACTTTTGGCCAAAAAATTCGTCGAATCCAACCTTAGAAGCTGTACGAGGAAAAATTGTTGAATTTGATTCAAAGGTAGGAATAGACTTCTCAGAGACAGAACAATCTGAGTTAAAAAAATCTCAACAACAAGACCAAGGCGAGGATTGGCACTTAATATCAAGTTGGTATTTGTACAGAAAGTGGGTGGGTATAAAAAACCACATAAATGCAGCAAGCGCAGGCAATCCCAAAGATTTTTACATTAATTATTTAAATGGAAATTGGGGGCTTACTCCATATACTGTTGCAAGTGGACATGCTTTTGCTGGTACAGGTGACGATAATTTATCATCAGGTTTATTAACCAGTTATTGTCCGAGTGCTCCTGATTCTATTCCACTTCTGAGAGAGACTTGTTGGGCGGATTTTCCCCGTAAAGATTGTGTTGGTACAAATTGTTTTATTTACTACGAAGGAACGAATGTTTTGACATATCAAAGGCTAGCAAATAAACATTTACGGGTTGGTATTATCATGGCAGATTTTCCGGGGCCTGGTCTAGTTGAGCGTATCATCAAACAGAATAATTGTTCATCATGAGTTACCATAACTATTGTCTCAAATTACTTTTTTTTGCATTGCGATAGTGAAGTGCTGCTGCGTTAGCCCTTGGCTTTGCTGGAGTATTGCGCAGAGTACCTCACCTTAAGTTTGCTTAAGTTTATTTCATCAAGCCTTCAGCTTGCTTGTCACTCCTTCAGTTCCTCGGTTTCATTCAAATAACCAAGACCGTTCAAAATTAAATCGCAGCACTTCCAACAATTGCGATTGTACTAATTTTCAATGCAGCTGTACAACCCATCCCTAAACCATTACCAATCTAAGTAAAAAGAATCTTTTTACTTAGATTTTAAGCATTTTTTTGTTCTTTCCACTTCAAAAACTCCTTATAATTACTTGCTTTTCTTAATTTCAGAAATTATAAATTCAATTCTTTTTTTTACACCTCCTTTCCTTACGTTATAAGGTTTAGCTGAAGTATTGACTACATCCCCCCAAATCATTTTACAAATCTCTGAAGGCTTCTCAATTCCTTCAAGAATTAAAGCCACTATTCGCAGCTTTGCTGACTCCACTAAAGCGGCTGGGTCAGCGTTATCTTTCCAGGCCAATAGCTCGTTTTTGCCCAAATCAGGCTGTGTCTCCATGCTTGGCTCAAAGCTATCAGAACCTTTATGTAGTGAAGCTTCCAGGGTTCGAGCAAACCTCTTGATATCCTCTGGGTCATCAGAATCGAGCGACCCGTCTCCCCCAGCCCCTACAAAGGCAAAACTCACCTCTTTATCGTAGTAACCTTCAGGTGGTAATGATGCTAGGAAGGCAGGTTCACCTGGACATTTAACTAATCCGAAATAGCGATATTTTTTTTCCTCCTCTGTACCCTTAGCTTGCATGTATCGCTCTACTCTTAAGCGATACTGTTGTTTCAGGTAAGGCTGTTGATGCTTAAGGGCTACCTCTTCAATCGCTGTTGGGATATTCTCACCTAAAAAGAAGTTAGCCGAATGATTGAAGTCATTTCTATTCATTCCCAAAGTTGAGCAAAGTGGAGATTGCCCAATGTAGCAGACACCTACTTGTAATGCTGCACCTACTTTCAATCCTTGCTTGAGAAGATGTGCTACTGATTTCTTGGTTGATAAATGAAGACTCTCTAAATAATCAGCTACTGGTGGAGTCGGATCATTATATTCACCGGCTACTGTATCTGCTTCATCAAGCACATAAAGTATTGGCTCAAAATCTCTAATTTCTCTTCCGTTATCTGCATCCTCGGTCGCCAGTTTTAACCGTCGCTGAACTTCTTCAGCCATCTCTTTTAAGCCGATGATTGATTCTTCTAAACCTTTGTATTTTGGTTTGATACTCCATCGAGACATTGGATATTTCGGGTCGATGAGCACCACCTCAACAGGTTTGTCAAACATTCGCTTCATCAAGCCAATTAAGTTGTTGACAAATGTTGATTTTCCGGCTCTGGTCTGACCATTTACCCGAAAGTGGTAAGTGTATCTAATTACTTCCTCTAACCAGTTTTCTGGAGGTTCTTGAACCTCTTTTATTCGGGTCTTGGCTGCTCTTTGCTGTGAAGTCAATCCACTTAAATCAAAGTCAATCCTGAACCCGTCGTTTAAAATTCCGTATTGAGGTATTGATTCACAATTTGGTGCTAAAGACTGTAGAGCTGGTAGATGCTTACCTATACTGTGATAACACTCGACAAACTTTGTCGCTTTCTTCTTAACTTTGATTAAGAGACTTACTCCACCCTTCTCTTCGTAAGAGTCGGCATAGTCCAGATACAGCCCATTGTCGTAGAGATACCTGAGTGTTCGCTCTGCAACTAATGATGCCTTTGGTTGATCTTCATAAATATCTGCTGGTGGTAAGTTGGGTTGCTTTAATTCATGCAGCTCCAGGAGTGCATCTTTATTCGCATTGATCAGTGTTGCGCGGAATATCTCACCCGATTGCACCACCTGACCTACTCGCTTATTGCAATCCTGGGCTATCTTCTCTACTGCTTCCTCATACTCCTGCCGGAGTGCTTCAGTTAGTTTTGGTAAAACCTCTTGAAGTGCTTTCTCCCTATTTTCTAAATCCTCCTTTAGAGATAAAAGAGGCTGTGCAGCTTCCTGAACCCGTACCTGTACTAGATTATTCGCTTGCTCTTGCAATGCTCCCCAAACAGCTTCCTGATAGCTACTCTTATTGGTTTCAAAGGAACTTATAGCTTGAATTAATTCCGCCTTATCTTTAGCTAATTGCTGTTCCTGCCAACTCAATT
This sequence comes from Stenomitos sp., assembly GCA_036704025.1. Lineage (GTDB taxonomy): Bacteria > Cyanobacteriota > Cyanobacteriia > Cyanobacteriales > Coleofasciculaceae > Allocoleopsis. The sequence continues at coordinate 57,557 of DATNQL010000328.1, read as the reverse complement.
TTTCTTCTAATCGGGCTAATTTCTCGGATTTACTCTGAAGTTCTGCACTTTGACTATCAAGTTCACTTTGAAATTGCAGCAAATCTCTCTGTTTATCTTTCAAATCTAGTTTTAAGTCGTTGAGACTTTCTTCTAAATGTTTTAATCTTTGAGCATCGAACTGTGCTACCTTTTTAAAATCTTCTAGCACTCTCAGTTCCTCTAATTTCTGATTCAGTTCTTTCTGTAGCGTGTTTACTGAATCTTCCTTTTCTGCTAGCTTTGCTGACCGTTCCTCTAGCCGAATTCTTAAATCTTCAATACTCTTCTTGTTTGCTTCAATCTTTCTTTCGGTACTGTTAATATCTCTTGCTTTTTTGGCTAATTCTTTATCTTTTCCATCCAATAGAAACAACGCACTCCCGGTAACTGTAGCACCTGTAAATAAACCTGGTGCTTGCTGCGGAAAGATAAACCCTGATACGGTAAGACCTATTGCAGTGAACGTCAAGAAAGCAGTTTTTAACATAATCTTTAAGCGGCACAGTTACCTATACCGCTTCCTTATCTATTATTGTTGATTTACTTGATGCTTATCCCTTAAATAAGCATCTAAATCCACCGTTCTAGTGAAATCAACGGGTGGTAACTGAGCCACAATTTCATCAAATTTAATCTCAGGAACTGAGCTAACATTCACACCTTTTAAAGCGGTTACAACCCGTTGCGTAATTAAAGTATGTGCAGATTCTAATAATTGAAGCACATTAGCTCCGTGTTGAACCTGTACTTGTTGTAACTGCACCAATAAATCTTCTTTCGTTACTTCAAACTTCTGTCTATCAACATCAAGCTTGAATTCTGCCAGCTCTCGATTTAATACCGCTGATTGATGTGTTGCGTAAGTAGTTAGAACTTCCTCCCAAGCTGTACTTGCTTTAATCTCAGCACTTTGTACTTTTCCTGCTAATTCATGGGCTTGAGCTGATAATTGAGCTGTTTGTAAATATTGAATTGCGTACTGCCACGCATTAGCAATATTTTTTTGTTTTTGTAAAGCTTCAGCCAATTCACCATCTGTCATTCCCTCTTTGGGAACATTGATAATAATCGGTTCTGGTTTATCAATTGGTAGGCTGTAATCCTTCCCTTTACTTAAATCTCTTACAAATTGTTGCCCAAAATTTATCGTTGTTACCATTTTTCTCTTTCAATGAACTACTTATTTTCAAAAACTAAGCATTTTTTAGGAGGCGCTCTTTCTCCATTTAAATAAATCATTGTTGTACAAATTGCCGCTCAAAATCTCTGATAATTGGAGAGACACTTGACTGACTTCCTAGCCATAATCCCAATACAAAAACAGCAATTAATTTGATTCTTTCTCGCTGCATTAGTTAACGACCTCCACCACGATGGTCTAAAATCATAGAATGCCTTAGTAATTTGCTTGACTGAGGACTGAGTTGCGAGTACAGATTTTGCAGGTCGCGTACTCGCTTCTCTTCTACTGGTCAGGTTGTGGGTGATAATCAATCTGATAAATGGCTTCCCCACAATAAAAGTGAGCATCAGATAGATTGCTGTAAATCTCAAAGTGCGATTGCGCTAAACCTAACGAATGAATCAAATTGATTGCTTCTTCAAGTTGCGGTTGTGCTGCAATTAATTTTTCTCGAATCATTGCAAGTTTCAATTCACGGTCTGCTCTTAGGTTCGCTGTTAGATTAGGATTCATAATTCTCTTCTAATCCTAATGTCCGAGAAACATCAACTTTCGCTCTAACAAATCTTTCCGCATCTTCAGGATTTCTTGAACGTTCTAGATTTCCATATTGGTCTGAAGCTTCATAGTAAGTATTTCCTTTCGGAGTAATACCCGTTGTGATTGTGATTTGCAAATCAGAGGTATCTGCACGTAAATCTCCTGTTTTTTCTGGCATCTTTCAATCTCCTAACGAAAAATACCGAATCCAAAACAATCCAAATCATCTAATCCCTTAGCAAGAGATTCTTTGATATACCTTTCCTCATCCGCTTCACAAATTTCTATAAATCGTTCCCAAATCGGTGTAACGTCAGTTGCCAAAAATTGTTTTACACGTTGCAATAAATTGCCAAATGTAGGAAATAATGTGGTCATTGATTGATGCTCCTTTAATGCTTCTGAGTGTGCTTTTACTGCTAGTAATTGGATGTAAACTCGTTGGAATTCATTAAGTTCTCTAGTGCTGAAAGTTCTATTTTTAGGTCGATTCCGTTCACCCAGGCGTTGTCCACAATCTCTGCTGTGGCGCTCTCCAATTTTCCCAAGACTGGTTCGATTTGCTCTTTCAAATCTTCAAAGATTTCACTGTTAGAATCAATTCCCAATTCCTCTAATACTTGAATGGGGTCAAACTCTGATTCAGCAGCAATCTCCTTTGTCAATTGACCAACTTTACGAACTAAGGCTTGTCCTTTAATTTGACGATATGTAGCATCTTCTGCTGCTAATTCAATGGTTGCCAACTGCGCTCCGGATTTCTGACCTTTACGAGCATGGAGAGCAACCTTTACCTCTTGTTCACTAGCCGCTAGTTTCTGTGACTTTTTATCAGATTCTTTGAGTTTTGTTGACTTTGTTTTTGTTAGCGCTGTACTCTCTTTCTTTTTGCCTCCATCACGCTTTTTAGGCTGTACTTCTTCTTCAATAATTGGTGGTTTTACCTCTTGCTTTTCCTCAGTTTTAGGTTCAATTGTTTCAGCTTCTACAGATTCATTTAACTGGCGAACACTATTAAATGCTTCCTGTTGTTGCTTAAATTCATTGAGTAATTGCTCATGCTCAATTGGTATTGTTTCCCACACCATTGCTTCTGGTAAATTCAATCTTTCAAGGAACATTTCGAGTAAACGAATTTCAGCAACACCAACAATTTGGGCTGCTTCATCAATTGATTTCTCTACTGGAGTATCCAGAATCATTGTCATTCCTTCTTCTGCGGTAGTTGCTTCGATTTGAGATTTCTTAGCTCGTGGCATTTTGGTTAATTCCTTTATGTTTTCAAGATGAACAATTAAGCGATTTTGAGATTAAATTCCTGCTCAAATGCTTCTTTTGACAAGGCTTGCACCTTTTTGACCGCTGTCGCCTTGATGACTTTGCGGTACGCGGTGCCGTTTAGATCCTCTTTAATGACCCGACCGAGTTGGATCAACTTGACAATTACCCAAGCCTGATACTGACTAAGTGGCATACCTGATTTAACTGACCCATCTGGGTTACGTGGGCATTCTTTCAAAAAATCAGGAATCACAACGGCAATCTGCTCGGCATAAATTTTTACTGTGCCTTTGTCACAGCAGATAAATCTTGCGATTGCTCTCTGCGACCATCTATTACGTTGTGGTAACAAGTCTTTTTGTACGGATTGCATAAATTATGCTATTTCACCTCTCGCTCACGATGCGAACACCCAACTACCAAAAGAAATATTGAATGTGTGTTGACTTACTGGTTAAAAACCTTGCAATTACGTTGTTGCTTCCAACCACCTAGCACTTTTTGGCTTTTTGTATGGTCGGTGGGTTGTGGGCTTTAAAAATTAAGATAGCATAGTTATCACCGTTTATCACCATATATCACCGAAAAGACTTGTTACGGTGATAACTGCCGTAAACTGGTGGCATGACAAAGCAAGACAGACTCTCGATTGACCTTAAAGGATTGAGGGAGCGCATTGAGTCACATAGGTCTGACCCCGCTTGGCAAGCGCTATCTATGGCGAAAAAAATTCGACTTTTGATAGAAGCTGGCTTGGCACAAGGTGAAACAGCAAAAACAGGAGATGCCTCAGCAGTGGAATACAAATCACTAAAGCAGTTAATTCTCCGCAACTGGGACAAACTCGCTGATACACCTATTCCACTAAGCCGATTGCAAGCCCTGCGCGACGGTGCGGACTCTACAGAAGATGACATCGCTCAACTCAGCCGATATCTTGACCTTTCTATAGAAGCCATCAAAAAAATTAGCGATAAGGGGAAGCAACCAAATGGCACTTAACCAATTACACGAGTACCTTCCTAAAGGGTGGAGAGTGCGACCCAATCAACAAGGGTTAACCTTGGTATCACCAGATTCGGAATCAGCAATCGATTTTGCAGAAGGTGCCAAAGCACACCTAAGTCAAACTGCGGCGAACATCAATGGAATGCTCGAAATTTCTTGGGAAGGCTGCCAGCAACCATTAACGATCCTTGCTAAAACTACAGCCGCAGTCGCAACTGCGAATAACCCAGCACATCAATCTGGTTTTACCTCAAAGCTTTCCAGCTACGCACCTTCAAAGATTTCAACTAATGCTAGTGCGGATGAGATTGCTGATTTTATCAAAGGCAAAAAAGGAGAGGGGCTAATCGTAACCATCACGTCAATGGTCAGCGATAAGTGCTTATCAGTAAATGATTTACAGGTGTTTGACCGAGGTGGCGGGTGGACAGGAGATGATTGGATTGGTTTGGACTTCAAAAAACTTTGGCGTGATTCATTCCACATTGGTAAAACCAACTACTACGGACAACTCATCCAAAAAATTGACCAAGACCAAGCTATCCCTAACTTTTATTACCATATCCGCAGACCTTCAGGTGCATTAGCTGAGTACTCAAGCAGCTACCACCTTGTTGAAAGCTTCTTAGGTGTACCTGTTCGGATTGCCGTATCTGTTCCGGGTGATTGGCAAATTATTGAATCAGCTCCAGATGGTAGCGAGTAGATAACTGTTGCGTTGTCAGTGATCTTGCCAGAGACACCACTGGCAACGCCAATTTATCCTGCATATCTACAGTGATAAATAGTAGATTTATACGTTAATTTATTTCATTAAGCTTTAGAACGGTTTAAATAGCCTAAATACCGTACATATACCGTACATATACCGTACATATACCAAGCCCTCCAGAATTTGCCCTATATTTGTAAGGTATTTGTTATGCAAATTTTAAAACCCATGCTAAGCTAAAGAGAATATTTTGCCTAGCAAATACCCTACATATACGCTACATCAAAGTATTTGCATAACATTTGCAGGGTATTTGCACACGCTACAGCAATTCACGACAAAACACCACAAATCAGAACATGAAAGCAAAGACAGGCAGACCTAAAAAGAACTTCTACATCGGTCTAGATGCAGGCAATGGTTGGATAAAGATGGTCTTTGATGACTCAGAGCTACGCATCCCAAGCTATAAATCATCGAGATACATATCTGAGAGTATAGGTAGTGTCAAAGACGGTGAAACTCAGTTCACTGTTGGCAAAGCAGCCGTTTATGATTTATTGCACGACCGAAGCTCTGACCGAACTGTTGATGATCCTTCCGCCAAGCTTGCTCATTTAGAAGAGTTGTATTTAGGAGCACTAGCTCACTACGAGAACCTTCCTAATGAAATGGTGAATCGCATTGTTGTGAGTACCCATGCTTGGGCTAACCAAACACACAAGCAAACAATTAAGGATGCACTGAATAAGTCAGAAAAGACCGTAACTCTATCTGGTAAAGAAGTCAAGCTTACAACTGAAGTAATGCTCATCATGCCAGAAGGTTATGGTGCAGTCCATGAAGAGAAGGGTGATTTTGCAACGCTTGACTTTGGAAATGGCACAACGATCCTTACACCTTATGTCAATGCGAAACCAACAGAACCCATCATTGAAAACTGTGGAGTCCAAAACCTAATTCGGCTTGTTTCGAGAGAGACTGCGGCAATTAATGGAGGGAATCCTATCTCAGTTGATTTTATTCGCACGGCTATAGAGCGTGGCGATTTGAAAGTAGGGGACACTCTCTTCAAAGATATCTACAAAAAATGTCTTGCTGAATGGTGGAACAAAGGATTAGAAAGCGTTAGGACAAAAGCCGCTTTACTGGTTCAGGACAATACAAGAGTTATCTGCATTGGAGGTGGAGTATCTCTTCCCTTGTTTGCAGGATTGTTAAAGCAAAAAAACTTTGAACCAAAACTTGACAGACCTGAAATGCTTAACGCTCGTGGTTTGCAAAAAATTGCACAAATACGAGGTGGAGTCAATGCCTAAGAGTCCTGATAAAAGTGAAACAGTACGCATCAAATCAAGTTTTGCTGAATTCATTCGAGAAGAAAGTAAGCGCTTAAACCTTGGGTTTCTTGACACTCTTTACTACATAATCAATGCGTACAGATATGAGATAACAGAAAAGAGCGTATCGAGGCGGCTTCATGAAACTCGAAGTCATCAAGAGCTATCCATCCCACCAAAAGAAGAAGCTAAACCTCAAGAAAAAATTGAATCAAAAAATGAACCTGAAATATCTAAGGAAAATCAAAATAATTTCTATGACGATTTTGCGTAAATCATAACCATTCAGCCAATAGAACTATCAGGGATTAATCAAACAAGGGAGAATTTCTAGCTCCCTAGACACAAACACCATGACGACATCGGGCAAATTAGAACTAACAATAAAAATCAATAAGTTCCCAGAAGACGTTCGCACCGTCGAGAACGGCTGGAGGGAGTTCGACCTCGACTGCGATGGTCGGAGCGTCACAGTCAAAGTAAAACCCAAGGTTTTCAAGAAACTTGAGCAGGCACAAGAGAGTTACCCGATGTGGGTGGCTGCAATTGCTGGTCGGATGGGTGAAGCAACCAGCTCTGGCTTCTTGTTGGATCAGCCAAACATTCAAACCTTTGAACGCAAGCCCAAAGAACCCAAGCCAGACGGAAATGGTCAATTAACGGAAGTCGCTCAGTAGTGTGGTAACAGTGATGCAATAACAGTGGTGCAGTAACAGTAGTGTAATTACAGTTACTAGAGGGACTGCACCTCGCATTTTTATTAGGAAAAAGGCTGCTTAAACCGTTATTTCCTAATTCAAACAAATCGTGTTGCGCCCAAGCATCGTAAGGAATTCAGACAAGCAAAAATGATAAATAGTTATTTGCGCTACACCACAAGTTTTCATATATAAAAATATAAAACATAGAATTTAGTAACTTGACACCCCGTAACGATTTAAAATATAGCCACTACCACTAAAATCTTTGCTGTATAAGCGTTTCATCGATTAAGCAAAGGAAAAACACATACACGAAAGAGAGTTGAAAATTTAATGAAAAGGCAATAGTTTACAGGGTTATCTCCCACTGATGTTGAGTATTAGTTCAAGTTTGTGGATACCAAGAACCGAAAAATCCTACACAACAAAAAAAACGACCCGCTTTCACGTAGCCGCTTTTTAGGTTACAATCAAGAACAAATGATGTTTTACGAGGTATGTTTATGACGTACAAATAAAGTTTTCACATAGAGATTGCTTCCAGACGTTTAGTGTGATTCCCCATCAGTTTCGGTACTCTAGGTTCCCAGTCCGACGTTTACCAAAAAACTGACATTAATCCCACGCGGCTTCGTGCTGTCTATCAATCTCCTTGATATTAGCATGAATTGGAAACCATTGAAAACGCTCCAAAAAACAAAAAATGGCACCAATTCGTGGAAACTATTCTTAGACCGAGGTTTACCGCCCTTCGCTGAAACGCTTACAACGCTTACGTCAAAACAACAAAGCAAACTCAAGACCCAAGCACAGTTCAACAGAACTAGTACCAAAAACAACTAAGATACTTTCCAGCGTAGCGCTTCAGACAAGAAAATCAAACCCCGGACTACCGAATAAAGACACGGATGATGGTGCCGCCACAACACAGGCATCACCATGAACAAAACAAAATCAGCAAAACGAACAAACTACGGCACTTGCCATAAATGCCAGTCACCGATTGAGATTCCAGGGCTTGAAGCATTAAAGTGCAGCGGCGAGTGTGGATGGGTAAATCGAAAACTGTTTACTTACACCGCAGATCTCCGCACACAGGCAGGGGGTGAAGTATGAGCAGCAAATTCACCTACCTCAAAGGGAATTGCCCGATTTGCGCTGGCTCTAGCAAACAATGTCGCCAGAGCAAGGAAACTAACTTGATTCACTGCCGGGGTGAGGTTGGTAGCATCCCCCCTGGTTGGGTATCAAGAGGACAAGATTCCTTGGGATTCGAGATGTATGCCGAATCCTCAGAACAGCAAGATTCATCTGACTGGCTCCAGCGGCGACAAGACCTCGCGCTAAAAAGACAGCGGGAAAAAGAGGAACTAGCTAAAGGAGCACTACCACCCGCAGAGCGTGACCAAGCTATACGCCGGATACACAGGAACCTTGGTTTATCTGGAAAACACCTTCAAAACCTACTTAACAGAGGGCTGAGTAAAGCTCACATTGAACGCTTACCTTACTTCTCTTTCCAAGCTCATCAGGAAGTTCCCCACTTTACCCCTGCAAATTTACCGGGAGTTCGACGGGGGAGACTCGCAGTAAATGAGGTAGGATTTGCCTGCCCAATTCCTGACATCGATGGTCTAATCATCGGTTGGCAAAATCGTTTTGACGATGCCACCAATGGTAAGTATCGATGGCCTATCGGTGAGAGATCATCTCATCTAGCTAATGGAGAATTACCAATTGGTGTATATCGACCTGATAAAGGAATTACGCCACAGCGGTTAATTGGTCACGCAGAAGGATTTTTAAAATCAGATATTATCGCCCAAAAATGGGGATTACCTGTATTAGGTGCAGCAAGCGCTAACTTTGCTGCAAGTTCTGAGCAATGGAAATTATCACTTGAACGACTATCGAAAGAACTACAAATTAAAAATATTCTCTGGTTTGCCGATGCAGGTTCAGTTAAAAATAAAAATGTAATCGCGCAATATCAAAAAGCTTGGAAAAAGCTTATTGAATGGGGCTATTCAGTTTCAATCGTTTGGTATAGCCAGATTGAAAAGTCTGATGGTGATGCTGATGAAATATCTGAAGAAATAAGGGAATCTGCACAGCTAATTACAATTGCGGATTACCTTAGCATTGCCAAACAAATCAGTAAAGATGACCGGGAATTAAAATTTGGTTTGCCTAAACTATTAGGACAATTAACCAATAGAGTTACCAAACAATTCAGAGGATTTTGTAAAAAAGCAGAAGATTTAAAACTTGAAAAGAAAAACTGGCAAACATCTAAATTAGTAACATTTTCTGATATTCAACCTCCTGATATATACAAAACCGAAGGTTCTCCTGTATTAACATATCGACCAGGAGATATGGCAGATATTTGGCAATCTGCCTACAAAAAAGGATTCAAAGGTGTTTATGATATTTCACTGATGGGAATTGGAAAATCAGAGACAACAGGAAGACAAAGACCATATCACTGGTTTGAAAATTCGGGTGAACGTCAAAAACTTTTTTATGCTAGTCAATCAGGAAGAAATACTACTGCACCTTCTCTAGAAGATTGGACACCTTTAGCTACAAGACATAATGGTTTAATTGAAAGACCAGAAAAGCGAACTGGAGGAAATAACCCATTTATTGAACGTGCTAAACCGGATGAAACACCAACAGTTCCAAGTAATTGTGATAAAACTCATTATCACCACCTTTTTGCAGAAAAAAATATAGGATTCAAAAAGTCCGGTTCGGTCGGAGGTAGTATTGATGTGCATCCGATTTGCAATCTTTGTGGAGGGAAACAAGATTGTAAAATTGGCTCACCTATGGCAGGTGTTGGTTTTAAATCTGAAATGAAGGAGGCATTAAAAGCACCAAGAATCAAAGGTACACTATCGGCATTTCCAAGTCAACATAGTTTTGACGTTATTGGATTTGTTGATGAAGCATCAAAAACAATTCAAGCAACTCAAGACATCACTGTAAAACTAACAGACATTGGTAAATCTTTCTACAACCTCTATCAAAATAATAGAGAACTACATGATGATTTAGAGTTTATAAAAGGAATACTTGAAATCTATCTAAGTGAGGAAAAACCCCCTCGATATGGATATGACTTACAAACAATCAAGCGTTGGTTTGGCGAAAGAATTACATCGGAAGAATTTAAAAATGCTATAGGAAAACTGCTGCACTTTACAAGTACGCAAATTTCAACAGAAATCGAAAAGCTTGGTAAATTAGTTGACTTTGGTGATTTAGAACTTTCTTCCGATGTAATTTCCCTTAATTGGTTAATGCCATTTTGCTCAATACTATTCGGAGAAAGAGCAGGTTCTATTAGAATTCAAGGCGATTCATTAATCATTACAGTTCAGAATGATGATGACCTTGATGTAATCCGAAACTGGAAATTCGGAGTATTTTTAGATGCGACTGGAAATAGAGACGAATTAGCGCATTTACTAGGTTGTGATAAATCAGAAATTTTGCTAGTAATGCAAACCCCTCCAGAAGGAATGTTTGGCAACATCAAAGTACTTCAAGTTCGTGGATTAGGTAATTGCGGAAAAGACCGTAGAAAAGGACTAGAAAAACGAATTGAGAAGGTTGAGGAAGCAATTATTCAATGGGCAAGTGGAACTCAAAAAAACAAAAAGCTCAATGGCTTAATTGGAAAACCAGAAGAGATTTTTAAAGATGGATTCGACCCTCAAAAAGTATCGTTCATCCGGCATAAAAAGTATAAAAAACCCGGTGACTTACATTATTTTGGTGGTGCGAATGGGCATCGGGGAAGTAATGCTGCTAAGGATTGTCAAATACTGATAATGGAGGGGACTCCTAATGAAAATATGGGAGCCGCTCTTGCACAATATCATGCAACTTTCGATGGAAACGCCACGTTTGATGATGATAATTTCCAGAACTGGTACACCAAGAGGATTATTGGTGAATGCTGTCAAACTGTTGGTCGTTCACGCTCATCTAGACGTATGCACCAAACAATTCCAGTACTTATACTTAGTGACGCTAACCTATCAGGGTTAACTAGCCAATATGGAATTACTATAAAACAGATTGACGCATTTGACGTTACGCCAGAAGCCGGTACTCGAACACAAGTGTCTTTCTGGAAAATCCTCAATGCATTTAATATCTGTCGGGAGTCTGGGGCTAAACTCACCCAAGAAGCTATCAGTACGCTAGCCGGATGCAGCCAACAGCTTGTCTCACAAATTGCTGCCAAGTTGGGGGGATGGAAGCGGCTCAAATTTTTACTACTAACGTTATTAAATAACCCGTATAACAGTAGTGGTAAAATTCCAGACCTTGATGACCTTACTGAGGAACAGAAAGAAATCATTGAGAAGTACCTCATCCCAGCCCTAGAATTCATATTTGACAAGTTTAACGAGGTTAAAACGCTAGAAGACGCTCAGAAAGTCACTTCCAGCCTTATTGAACTGTTCGATGATGTCAATCAACATTTGGGTTTCTCAGGATTTATTAAAGGAATTCGCTGTTGTCCGCCGAGTCTTCAATCATGGGTTTTAGCACTAATCTTTGAAGATTTGAAATTTGTGATGGACTTCTAGCCGAAAAATACATAAAAACATAGTTTTCAGTTAGAAGCTGTGTCTTCTAACCGGAATGATTATGGCTTTTTAGTTTAACTTGCTATTTTCTAATTTGTTCGATAACGTTTATTTCGATTAACAGTTACAAACTGAACCAATGGCTAAAAAGAAATCCCCGTCTCTCCAAAAATCAAAACCTGAAATCAAACCTTCTGAAACCCCATTACGGATTCTCGCTTTGAAGCGACCTTCCCCACCACCAGTGATAGAGAAGCCTGTTGATGATCAGGTTATTTCCCCTGCTGGTGACAAGGCTGGTGACAAGCCCGTGCAGGAAAGCGTTGTTTCTTCTGAGCCAGCTACCCAAAACACTGTGATAACTACGCCTTTAGTAAACGTAGACCTAAGTAAACATATTGATAATCATCTTGCTGTTGATTCTGGTACAAAATTAAACAATGACCCACTAATCGGTACGTTTATTGTGGTAACGGCACCTTGGGGTCAGAAAGTGTCTGTTGAAATCGTTGATACTTACATTGCACCGAGCGGTGCTAAATGGGTTTGTTTTAATGGTTTAGATGAAATACCGGAAGGCTGGACGTGGCTGGGCGGAGTTAAACTTATTAGCGCTTAACTATTTGCGCTTTTATATCTCCAATAATTCTAATAGTGTGTGACCAATTTGGGCAAATATTTCTTGTACATTGAAGGCTATTACCATTTACAAACTTTTCCAACTCATTAAGCCAATACAATGTGTCTTTGAGTTTTTCATAAGAGGTAAAGAAATCAGGAGGATTATTGGGGTCGCCACCGTTTTTGATAAATTCATCATATTTTTCCTTTGCTTTTTGAAACTGTATTTTCAATGGCTCAGGAACCCTCATGTGTGTTATTTCGTATGGTGATTTAAACCCTTTTCCGCCTTTGTGCCTATATTTCTTTTGCATTTTCCTATTGGTGTTAACGCCGATTACTTCGGTGTTAACACCGATTACTTTGATGTTAACACCGATTACTTTGATGTTAACGCCGATTACTTCGATGTTAACAGCAGACATCAATCAAAATATCAAATACAGCCATTTTAAGACTTCTCCTGATGTTGTTGCTTTGCTATAGGATTTACCAGCGTGAGGTGAGGGAGAATGAGTGAGTTCTAGGAGAGTTAGCGGGAGGCGAGGCGAGAGCGAGTGAAGAAGCAAACGCTAATAGCTGTCGTACCCTGAAAAATATAACGACAGTGTATTAAGTATCATTCGTCATAAGCTCCTTAAGTTTCGTTAGTTTCTTTTGGAGTACAAGTGGGTCGATGTCCAGCGATGCACCTAGTTTTATAAGTTCAGGTTGGGTCGGTACTTCTCCGCTAGCAATCTTTTGCCAACACTCTTTTGCCAACACACCATCTGTTATTTCCGAGTCGGTGGGCGTTCCCGTCTGATTTTGAATTTGAGAGGTGTCAACTCGGCTCCTAATAACCTGAAAAATCCTTTCAGCCGTTGTAATAAGTTCCTCTGATGAAAATTCTTCTAACGATTGCGAAACCTGACCAATTGTTAGGGTTCGTTTTTGTTGCCGTGCCAAAATCGCTTCTTTTAGCAGCATCCTTCCCATCTGCGAGATACTGCGCTCCTCTTGCTCAGCAAGAATTTTAATGGGTTGTCCCCATTCACCAGCATCAATAAGTGTTCGGGCTGAGTCGGTCACATTACCTCAAAGGGTGAAAGTACTGCATTAATTTTACGCACCTAAGCACTTAGCAGTGAAGTGCTGCATTAATGCTGCAAATTGCAGCATTAATGCTACGATATCAAGTAAGCCCACTTAACAATAATGTTTTTCAAAAAATTAGCCATGTAGTTGGGGTGACATTTTTTAGAAAGGAGAAACTATGCTAAATGCGCTAAATGCCGTACAGTCAACTGACAGAAATTTTATTGATCGAAGCTCTTACCAACAAGCATTATCTGATTTTGGCATTGAGGAATTATGCGAGAAAATTAGCAACTACTCGGATGATGATTTTGATGCAGCTAAGATGCATTTGGAATTACCAGAAATCGAACTTCTAGCTGCAATATTTGTCCAACAGTTGACGAATAACCTCAACGGCAAGAAAATTAGTGGATATTTAAATGCAATTCGCCACGGGAATTTTGAGTTACTACCAAGTTCTATTAACCAAGAAATTCAATTTTCCGATTCAGGCTTGCCAATAAATTTCCCTCATGTCAAAACGCCTCATTACTCGGAAGGAAAAGCGGTTCGGTGGAAATCCGCGTGCGAAAACTCAGATTGGGGGATTATTCTTGGACGATTCTATGCTTATGCTCCGCATCGTTGCTGCTGGGCTTGGAAATATGTGGTGCTGTTGGATAAAAATTCACCCAGTTCAAATTGGTGTGTTGCAGATGTCGCTTGGGAAAATGACCTAGTGGAGGTGAATAATGGTAAATAATCGTCCTCTAACCGAACGAGAGTTAGAACTGATCGAGTTATATGGTTACTGCTCTCTAGGAATGAGTCCGCAGAAATTTCTTGGTAAATGGTCACTGACATACGAGCAGATTGCCTTCATTTGTGAGCGTTCCACTACGACTGTCAGCTTATGGTTTTCTAAAGGAAACAAGTATCGCCGTCCGACGAAAGACGATTTACGGCATCTGGCAATAATGGATTTGTTACTGGAACACTACGAAGACAGTCCAGCCGGACTTAAAAATTTACTTTGTCCATCCAAGCCAGACAGATAAGCAGATATTGCCAAAAAGTCAATAACGGTTGGTAATTTTTTGAGAAAATTATTTTTTTTATTCTAACAGCAGTCAGTAAAGCGCATTTGGGAAAGCCAAAACGTTTTTCTGACTGTGTTGTATTTAATGGGTAGTCTATGAGTCTTAGTTCATTTTTAGCAAGAAGGGGAAGGATTTATTTATTGGCACCAGTTGGCTCGCGTTCTGCCCATCTCCCCCGAAAAAAATCGCTCTCCGCTAGCGGCTAATTGGATTAACTTTACATATCTTTAGAGACAGCCTCTAAGGCAAGGATTCTTAGATTATCTGACTCTGAGGGAGTCATACTGCAACAGGATGTAAATAACTCATACATAAGTCGAACATAAATTGGACATGATCGCAAACATCTAGCTGCAACAATGATCATGCTCCTAGAAAAAATGGTAATACCCAGATCAAATCGTTAATTTGTGAGCAGGCTTGTCTTACTAGTTTTTTAGGGATTTTCATGCCTGCAAAACCGTACTCAAATTTTCTCTTCTACTTGAGAGAAAATAGATAGCTGATATTAAGGTTGCATTAGCTTCTTTGCGATCGCAACTATAGAAAACCAAAAATCCGTAGAATGGAGCGATCGCTGGAATGCTTATTCTTTCGTTACATGAACAAAATACCGATGAAGTTCTTCACAATTGACCCAACCTTTCACGCAGCTAACTATCCTATGATTGATTCCTTTGTTAACCGTCGTCGCTTCCTACAGATGAGTGCCGCACTTGCTGGGACAGCGATCCTACCTGTGTCCCCTGCATTTGCTCAGACCACTCTTGAAGTCCCAGTACAACGTACCACGAAGTACCGCCGCTACAACGTCATGAGTAAGGAGGGAAAGCAGTCCCTTCAAAGCTATGCTAAGGGCATTGAAGCAATGCTGAATCTCCCAGTGGATCATCCTCAGAACTGGTTTCGCAATGCTTTCATTCATATCATGGACTGCCCTCATGGGAACTGGTGGTTCCTCGTCTGGCATCGGGGTTATCTGGGCTATTTTGAACAAAGTATCCGCAATTTGAGCGGGGATAATTCATTTGCCATGCCCTACTGGGATTGGACAACCCTTCCACAGATTCCTGAATCCCTTTTTGATGGCATATTAACACCCCAGGGAGGGGGGTTTGAGTCCTACACCCGCAACTTCGGGGTCTTCTCCTCCCGGCTGAAGCCAGTGTTAAATGACTACTGGAACAAACTCAATGCCGCTCAACGGGAGCAACTTAACATTCGGGGTTACGCGGATTTTGAGTCTCTTTGGAATGATGTAACGGGTTATTCACCTAAAGAGGAACAGGGAATTTCAGGCAATATGGCATTTGCGAACACTTGTGGCTCTCGTTATCTAACCCGCGACAATCCAAAACTCGATCCAAAGACCGCTGCTGACGTTTCGGCTAGAACTATCTCATATGCTTTGACACCTGTGTATTTCTATAATGAAAAAATCCTTGCGCTCAGCTTCAGCAGCTCAAAAACTCCTTCACACAATACACCACCCGGTAATGGCACTCACTTCTCAGTACTCGAAGGTCTGCCCCACAACAAAGTACACAACTACATTGGTGGTGTTGGCCCGCTTGATCTAGGACCCTACGGCTTCATGACGAATTTTTTATCGCCAGTGGATCCAGTTTTCTTTCTACACCATGCCAATATTGATCGACTCTGGGACGTATGGACTCGTAAACAGCAAAGCCTTGATCTACCCTACCTACCGCAAGGACAGGATCTAGCGACTTTGTCGAACGATCCGTTCCTATTCTTTGTCGATGGTAACGGAAAGTATGTCGGCAACAGTGTTGCAGGTGACTACCTCAGCGTTGCAAAATTTGATTACGATTACGAGCCAGGTTTTGGCGAAAACATCATTTCTCTTTCAACCGCAGAACCCGTACAGGCCACCCTGAAGGACAACACAGCTTTTGTTGTCATTCCGACCACTGCGATTAGAAAACACCTGGCTAGCGCGACGGCTCCTTCACTTCTAGCTGAAGTTACGATAGAACGGTCAGCTAAAAGCTCGACAACACGAGAGTTTGACGTAATCGTGGGTGCCCCGCCTGATGTGACGAGCGTGACAGCGGACAGCCCATACTATGCAGGCACAATAGCATTTTTTGGAAGCATGTCGCATATGCGTGACATGCCAATGAGGGCAACTTTTTCGGTTCCACTACCGAATACCCGACAGGTCTTTGGTAATCTACAAGCTAGGGAAAACGTTGAGGTGAGTATCCGTGTTGTGCCCTCTCAGGGTGGGGGCAATCCGCCAGTACTTAGAGAACTGAAGGTGCATTTACTGAGATAAACAGGTAGGCACAAATAAACCCAAATATGTCAGGATTTGTTAATAAATTCATAGGTTTGCCAGCAGCTCGACCAGTTTGAGTGTCTATGTAATGCGATGGAGTATGTCCTGCATCTAGCGTCCTAACCGCCCTGGCGGTTGCTATATATGGGAAATCGGCTTTATCCGTGTATTACTTGGGTATGGATTTTTTGTCAGTGAAGTCAATGCTTGTTTCATTCCCCTGCGTTGCTTACCGGAGGCAGTCAATTGTGAAGTTCGCCAACAGTATCCGACCGTTTGAGAGACAGAGAAGAGCCGAGAACAGAGTATGAGTAGCAACCGAGTTATGTGGAATCTGGGAGCAAGAGTACCCCAACGGGTACTATCAACCCTAATTGGGAGTAGGGAAAATAAGATGATGACTATTTGAGGTTTTAGGTACATTGTATTGTCCCGATTGAATTGATATCCCTATTCTGTAAAGCTGGGGCTTTTAGGACATCCTCTGATAGCGGTTACTAAGATAGTAATAATTCATAGCTTCTCTAAGTTTAAACTTCATTTAAAATGAACTATGGAAAATATAAATTTACTGCCAGAGATTTGTCACCGAGAACCTACATCTCATCATAAAAAAATCCTGTTGACTAGTTTCTCTATCAGTATCGTTAGCAACAGCTATCTTCTACGTGAGGCAATCACACTGTTACTACAATTTCATCAATATACTGATTTTATCAATAGCTACGCTGGTGACATTAATCTTGTTTCAACTGCTATAAATTCCTTAAATCACTTGGTTTTGATTGATAGCGGTATCGGGGAAAATGCAACAATAAGTCACATTCAGGAATGGCGATCGCTACAACCCTCTCCTTATGTTGTTGTGATTGAGTTAAAAAATCATATCGATCCGATTCTGGACTGTATTGAAGCAGGTGCCCACGGCTACGCTTTACAAGGTGCATCTAGTGTTGAGGTTATCCAAATCGTTGAGCAAGTTTATCGAGGCACTCCTCATTGCTCGCCAGAAGTCACTGCCAAACTCTTTGAGCGGTTAGCACAGCCAAAAACCGTGCAGCAATCTGAAGAAAAGCCTCCTCTCACTCGCCGCGAATTAGAGGTTTTGCACTGTATTGCTAAAAACTATAGCGATCGCGAAATTGCAATTGAATTAGTCGTTGAAGTACGTACAGTGAAACATCACGTTCATAATATATTACGAAAATTTAAGGTCAAAAATCGCTGGCAGGCAGCTCAATTGGCACTAGAAAACGGGGTGAAATGAGCAATGGAACAGAAAGTAGTGTTAAGCCTGTAAGGTCTACCACAAATAAGCTTTAATGATTCACTGCTAGAGTAAAGACAAGAGAGTTAAGCAATGGAAAAAAAGAACCTGATTGAACAGACTAGTCGTATTGTTCATCAGGGTCGCTAGGATTTCGTAGAGGACGCATTTCTCCCTGATTCAACGGCTCTGGTAGATAAAATTGATAACGTCCCAGCATATTGATGTGGGAGTAACCCAGAGGGGATAGTCGTGCTATATCCTCATCATTCACCTCTCGCCCTTGTTCGCGAAGATGTGTAAGCGCAGCATCCGTGTAAAAGGTATTCCATAGAACCAATGCATTGACGACCAATCCGAGAGCTGAGAGTTGATCTTCTTGACCTTCCCGATACCGCTGTTCATCAATAAAAATCAAGTCTTCTACGTCGCGCGGGTACGCGCGCCCGCTTCGCTATCGGATATCTCGAATTCTTGACCAAAACTCTACTCGCTCTTCCTGAACTTTTTCACTTTCTTTTTCGGCGGCGTAGAGAGATTTTCTTTTTCATGAACTTCAATGATTTTCTGCCGAAATTCGATTGAATAAGGTTTCATTGCTAATTTTAATGTATTGATACACTTGACTGTAACTGTACATCACAAGTCTGAGAAATGCTATAAACCGTAATAATCACAGAGATCGATCCAGGATCGATCTAAAAATGGATCTTATGAAGGATAAAACCCTGTTCCAAGATCCATTCTCGATCGAAATACACCTGTGACATGATAATAGGTAGCAATTGCAAGTTTATATTCGTAAAATAATGATTTAAACGATGCAGTTAATTCAATATCATTGGCTACTTTAATAAGTCCAAACTCTTACTCCAGAGGAGTGCTACATGAATCACAAAACTAGGCATGAGATAACATCTGTCATTCATGTGCTAATCACCAATCTTACAGGTGTAATTGCGGAAATTGTCGAACAGGCTCTTCAACAGCAGCCTGATATAGAGTTGCTAGGAAATGTTGAGGGATGGGAAGCTGTCACTACTGCTGTAGCCAAAGCAGATGTTTTATTGCTGGGTGCTGATAATGTGTACTCTCCACCAGAAGACTGCATTTGGCTCTTGAGCAACTATCCAAACCTGAAAATTTTAGTACTGATGCCCAATAGGGATGAGGTACTTGCTTATTGGAGGGCATTGTACTGTCGTCAATTGCAAGTTATATCCTCTCAAACTCTGATTGAATCTATTCGGCAAATTCATAGGCTTTCCCCATTCTGATTTGTACAAGTAAAGCTTTTCTAGGTTGAAACGGATAGTTCTCAGGCGATGATTGAAAGCTTTACAACCAAGAGACCCTTTCATCTCGGACGTGGTTTAGGTCAGGTATTGTTTCGCAGAGAAATCGATGAATACATATGTTAATGGCAGTAGCGTTGCTCATCGAGAGCAGGAGTGGGAACTGCAAGAAGCTGCGCATTACTCTCAATCTCAAATGGAGGGGCTGCACGTGATGGCAACCCAGGCATCACAGGTCTTTGGCAATTCCCAAGTGGTAACCCGTGGCATTATCCGCAATGCCCTGATCCAAAAACGCACAACTCATTAGTGCCTTGATTTTCAGCCCGATTGATTTTTAGCTCATTGAACTTGAAGGAGACATTTCACATGGCAATGCAACACGAAGCACTGTTTGAAGCACCTGCTTCTCATGAAGCTCATCCTTACAGCAATCCCTATAGCAACCCCGAGTTCGAGAACGAGTGGGAAGCCTCGAATCCTGAATTTGAGAACGAGTGGGAAAATTCTAATTCCTATAGCAATCCAGAGTTTGAAAATGAGTGGGAAAATTCTAATCCCTACAGCAATCCCGAATTGCAGAACGAGTGGGAGGCAAATCCCTACAGCAACCCCGAATTGCAGAACGAGTGGGAGACAAATCCCTACACCAATCCAGAGCTAGCCCAAGAAGGAGAGCTTTTCTTTAAGAAGGCGTTCCGCAGCCTTGGACGCTTTGCTAAAGGAGCGGTAAAAAAATTGGGTAGTGTTGCAAAGAAAATGGCACCTATGGTTACCGGAGCTTTGGCTAGCATGATTCCAGGTGTAGGAGCGATCGCTGGACCTTTGGTAGGAAAGCTGACATCCTCGCTGGTGCAGGAAGCCGAGATGGAGGTGGCTCAAATGGAAGCCTCCTTCTTTGGCACCAACGAAGCCGAAGCCGAAGTTGCCAATACTGAAGTGGCTTACGAAGCAGCCCTCACGGAATTTCTGGCAGCTCAAGCAGCAGAGTCCAACATGGAAGGCGAAGCTGAAGCCGCAATCGCGGCGACCCTCCCAATCACCATCAGTATCATGGGCGGCAAGCGAGCACTGCGACCGATGATGCCCACCATGACTCAAGCCACAGCAAAGCTCACGAAAGTACTTAGCCAGCAGGGTCCAGCCGGAAAGCAGTTGCTCCGAACCATTCCCACAATTCAGCGCCAAACCGTTGCCACACTCAAAGCAGCCGCGCGTTCCGGTCAACCGATTAACAGCACCACCGCCATCAAAGCAATGGCAGCCGCCACCAACAAGGTGTTGAGTAATCCGCAAACAGTGCAGAAAGCGGTCATGCGGAATGCGGTGCTGCGTCAGCGCACTGCACCTCCCCATCCCCGTCGCGCTGCCAGTGGTGCCCCTATCCAATGCCCAAACTGTGCAAAAGTCATGCGGTAAGCAGGCAACAGAGCATCGACACCCGTAAACCGTCAAAGGCAATCACAGGCTGCGGTATGGCACCATCAACATCAACTCGAACGCCAGTGTTAACTCATAGAACTGCTAGCCCCGTTGTCTCCAGGTTGGTTGCAGGTTCTGCGACCCCAAGTTCCTCCTCCTCCAGAACGGTTGCGAACACAACCAGCCTCAAAGGGGCGGCAACCTCCAGTGAACAGCGGCTGCTAGATAACTGGCTCAATATCCAGTCCATCAACCTTTGCCGTCAGGCGAAGTCCTTGCGTCCCTTTACCAAAGATGAGTTTGGAACTGGAGCAGCCGCTCCTAGTGAAGGACACATTGAAGCGGTCAATCGGCTGATTGATAAGTTTCGGGTGCAGTTGATTGAGAAAGCGCGTTGGGTGGATGCTGCGGCTCAGACTGCCCGACGGGAACCGACAACCGATCGCCTCCACTTGCTGCTAGAGCGCAAACAGAAGGTTAGCAATCAAGTGCTGTATCTGGAAGGCATTTGGGATTTCTACTTCGACATGTTTGTGCAACGATTGTCAACGTTTGGAGAACGGTTACGGTCAATCGACCGGATTGCCGTAGGCTGTTACGAAAAAGTCTATGTTGGCTTAGGCACGGCAAAACCAGTTCCCAGTCTACTCCCCTTCAGCTATGCCGACAGTGGTTTCAGCCCTTACACGATTCGTCGGAATGTGCCAATGCAAAAGCTGCGGCATAACCCGAATCTGTTTCCGCTGATTGTGATTCCTCAACATCGGTTAGACAATGTGTGGGCGCTGTCGAGTGTGCTACACGAAGTTTCTCACAACCTCCAGGCAGATTTGGGCTTGTGGGAAGTCATGCCTGCCCGAATTTACCAGCGACTCACCACCGAAGGTCGAATTCCGCCCGAAGTGGCGCAAGTCTGGGCGCAGTGGCACAAGGAGATGATGGCGGATATGTTTGCCCTAGTGCTGGGGGGTCCAGCAGCGGTGGAATCGTTGATGGATGTGGTGGGTCGCTCTCCTGCCAGTACGGTGCTATTTAGCCCCATGTCTGTCCATCCCACCCCCTATCTGCGGGTGCTGATCAACCTCATCCTGCTGAAGCGTTTGGGCTTTAACCAGATGGCATCCGAGCTGGCACGAGTTTGGCAGCGTCTTTATCCCCGCATTACTGCCAGTGATATTCCACCTCAATTCATGAAAACCTTCTACCCTGCTGCCGAAATGACGGTGGATACGATGGTTTTTCAACCCTATCCGCAGTTTGGCAATAAGTCGATGGCACAGGTAGTCGATTTCGGTCCTGCCCAGTTGGACTTAATTGAGCAGGCCGGACGACGACTGGCAAAGGGGGAAGACCCCGGTACGATTCCAGTTCGGTTGATGATTAGTGCGGCTCGGTTTGCCCTCGATTGCCGTCTGGCAAAACCCCAGACTATCACTGAAAACTTTTACCGCATTCTGGGACGACGATAAAGCGATCACGCCTCCTCACTCAAACGATTAGATAAGGTTTACAGCAATGACTTTTCCCCTTCCAATGAGCATTTCTGAAGGAATCAAGACGCATTGGGCATCTGACCCTGAATCGCTCAAAAAATTGCGTCAGGCATTTATTCAAACCCAGTTCATCGAACACTCAGTTGGCGATGATTCGGATTTGACAGCACAGCAGTTAGCGCAAATTGCTCAGGTTCTTAGCCGTACTGCCACTAATGAATCCACTGCCTACGAAAACGGTGCTGTAACAACCAGTGCAACTAGCAGTGCCAGTCAATTAACTCGTCAAGTTGAGCGGGCATTAACTCAAGTGTTGGGACGTGCGCCAGGACGAGGAACCGATGGATTCATTCAAGCTCTGAATGCGGCGTTTCCAACAAACGGCAAAGGTCAGGTGATGTCTACGCCTGCTCGTAGCGTTGTGTCTTTATATAGTTCTAGCACCACAGAAACAGGCAAATTCCTCACTGGACAACTCTCTGTCGAGCAAGCCAATTTGCATCGTCAAGCCAGCATTCTTGTTGCAGATGCGCTAAGAGTATTGGAGAACATGGAGTCGTTTGAACCAACGGCTGACCAAGATGCCGTAGAAGCACTGCGTTCTCTAGTGCAAGCGCAATTCAATAGTTTGGCTGAAGAATTTGGACGACTGGATGAGCCTCGACGCGATCGCGTCAACATTCTTTTCAAAACACTTCAGCACAGTTTGCAGCAACTGGGAAGAATTTCGCGGTTGAGTAGCGATCGCGGGATCAATCCTAACCTTGTCACAACTGAGGATGAAGCTCAGGTTGCAGCGTTTGAGTTAGTGAAAAGCTATGCCTCAACCCTGGATGAGATTTGGAAAAAGTACACGAAGATCACAGGATCAGAGCGAGTATCTGGTAGCTACAGCGAACGGCTTTCTCGCGTTAGCGTCATGTTGCCTGTGATTGCTGACAGCAATGCCAGTTTAATGGCAGCAATGGATTCTGTCGGCTTTACTGAAAGCGAACGGCGATCGAGTGCGGCGGCCTTTAACAGTTTGAGAGAGACTCCGTTTCCCGTCAGTGATCTGAGTGTAGAGGATATTTCACTTCAAGGACTTTTCCTAACGCTACCCAATATCACAATCAACGATTTCAGTGAGTGGATCGATCGCTTTACAACCCTAGAAGCACCTTCGATTTTATCGACTTCCGGTCGCTATGGATTAGAGTTTGTGACCGATCAGGCAGATACGCTGTTTTGGGTCATTGGATTGCTCTGGTACTACTTCAAAAACAACAACGATGCAAAGGGGCGGTATCTCGGCAGAATTTTGTCATTTGATCGCGTTAATCAGTGTTTAACCGAACTCATCTTCCAACTGAATGCGCTTGCAGATCTAAGCGTACCCCCTAGTGAAACCGTCCTTTTATCGGGCGAACGCTAAAATTCTGCACTGTTATTTTCTGAGCTAAGTCTGAGTTAATTATCCTCAAAAGTTTCAAGGAAGATGTCTTATGCCTAACACAAGAGATTACGACCAGCGCAACGATCGCGTCGCTGCCCTATTGCAAAACACCATTGCCCAACTCGGTCCCGAACTAGCTGCCAATCCCCAAATGGCGGAAGTGCTGAACCGCATGGTGGATGACCAGCTTCGCAAATATGATGAGTCGCAAAATGGCAAGGGAATACCCGCCGATGGTGGACTCTCTGACTTGATTGGACTGGGTAAAGATGCCCCGAAGGATTTGGGCGATGCTCAGGTTTCAGGTGGGGTGGCTGATTATGATGATACCGTTACCAGCGATCGCATCCTTGCCACTGCCGACCTTTACTACCTCTACGTACATGAACGCCTGGGCGTGTTCCGCGTTGTGAACAAGCTGCAAGAGCTATTCCGGGCTGGAACTCTGCGGATTTCCAGTGGCGAGGGTGCTTACGGACTGTATCGCTTCGACAAGCACAATATTTTGCGCTATCACAAGCGCGATCGCATGAGAGCCTATCGCCGCGTCTTCGGCTACACTACCGTCGATCCGGGTCCCGGTGCGCGTCCCAATCCCCAGTTTCATGGACTGTTCAGCCACTTTATTGGTGAAGTTGCCAAGTACTGGCGGGATAAGCGCATCAGCGAGGTGGTACGGGAACGGGCAAACGATCCCACGTTTGGATCGATGGCGATCGTTCGTCGTGCCGGACTCGACCTCCGCAATAATATGAAAAACGCCTCCTACGGCTACATCAACGTGCTACGGGTAGAAACCAGTCAGGCACTTGCCGAAGCTTTCAAAGTGCTGAATTCTCCAGACTTGAAAGCTCAGTTCGGTGCTGACAACGCCTGGGAAATGATCGAACTGGTGCTGTGGCAATACTTCCACGAATCGGTTCACGCCAGCACAATGAACCGTATGGCAGTCAGTGGACGCGAAATCATTCGCTGGTTAGCCGAACCCTTCGTCCTGCAAAAGAACCGTACCGACTTTGAAACTCTGCTCTATCGCATTGCTGAATACTCGGAAGAGTGGCTCTCCAGCATGGAAGGGATGCAGATGAACCGCCCGACTCCACCACCCCGTCAGGTTTATATGCAGGGGCCACCTCCCAGTGGTGCGAGGAGAGATCCTGCGGTGGGGCGATCGAATGGGCTGATGCCGCCATCGAACGTGATGGGGTAAAAAGATTGCTCTGAGTTCATCAGTATTCATTGAGCAAAGGATTTTGGTGATGAATAGACAAATTCAATGGCTTTTTGAAGTTCCCTCTAGTTTGGAAAACCCTCGTTACTCAAACTTTGAGTTTAATGAGGAATATGCTGAAAGCCCTGTATTGGAAGCATTATGGGAAACAGAGGTAGTTGTATTGCAGTCAGATCGATTTCGAGATGACCAACGGCTACAAGCTGCCGCGAGTAATCGTCCACCAATGCGGATAGGTGAACGAGGATCGGCAGTACAAAAGCTGCAACAAGCTTTGATTGATTTAGGATTTCCCATGCCTATCTCTACCCAACGATCAGGCAAGCCTGATGGTGCTTACGGCAATGAAACTGCAACAACTGTAACTAAATTCCAAAGTATGCATGGGTTGCAGGTAGATGGTATTGCTGGGCAGCAAACACTCACAAAATTAGATCAATTACTGACAAAATCACCTGTAATTCCTGGACAGTATATCCCTCCCACTAAATCCTGTACAACCCTTTCCCACCTTGAGGATACAGGATTAATGTTCCGCCGCATTCTCGGTGAAGATGTGACTGCATTTCCGAGTGAGAAGGTTGCAGATTTGCTAACTTACGCGGTTGGTCTGCCTAAATCGGCAGCTCCAACCGTACAGGTACAACCAGGTAATCTTCAAGGACTGATCAGTGTTTTGAATACACTGTCCGATCGGGTGCAAGTAGTTGGTGAGCAGTGCAGTATACCAAGAGAAGAGATAGACAATATCAAGAAACGAATTGATGGTCTGCGAGCATTTTATCAGGGACAGGTTGATGGCAGCCAACCCCAAGTTAATCTCAAACGGCAGATTATGGTTTCTATTGCAGTTGCCGAGATAGGTAAAGTCAAGGCTGCCCAAACTGAGGTTGTTTCTAGTGCTATGGGAGGATGCCGCAAGCGTTTTGGTTGGCAACGCCTAGAGAAATATTTTGAAGTGGCCTATGGCGATCGCCAGCGTTGGAATCTACAGAGTGTTCAGTGCTTTGGTGTAAAAGGTCTGCCAGCATGGTGTGGAATCTTCACGTTATGGGCGATCAAAAGTGCGGGTGTCAATATCTGCAATTGGGGCGGGGGGATCAGCAGACAAATTCGGCGACAACGTGCTCCCAATGAGTCCCCACTTCCAGGAGATATTGCCTATCTCCACAAAAATCAGCATCACTGCATGGTTGTGCTAGTTCATTCTGATCGATCCGTTGTTACGGTTGATGGCAATTCCTGGATGGGAGGCGTTCAACTTACATCTCGTCCCAGAGGAAGTATTGCTGCGTTTTTTGATGTAGACACTGCCCTACCCTTGTGTACAGGATTAAGTGGAAGCAAATGCCCTCAATCCCCTAAATTTGACTGTCCAGGGGGAACTACTGGGCAACAAACTTCACCACCCGGACAAACTGGCAGTGCCACGTCCTTAGTGTATGAAGAGAAAGTGCCAGAAAACAGAGCAGAGTTTGTGGATAAGGTTCGAGCCATTTCTGCACAATTGGGCATCAATCCTGACTGGCTGATGGCACTGATGAACCATGAAAGTGGTTTGAACCATCGGGCACAAAATCCCTATGCAAAGGCTACTGGATTAATTCAATTTATGCCCAGTACCGCTAAACGTTTGGGTACTACTATTGAAGCACTCCAGGCAATGACAAATGTCGAGCAATTAGATTATGTCATTAAATACTTTATGCCTTTTAGAGGACGGTTGCGGAGTTACAGCGATCTGTATTTAGCAACGTTCTATCCCTATGCAATGGGTAAGCCAGATAGCTACGTTTTTGGCAGTGAGCGGAGTGATGCTTGGGCTAGAAAAGTTCGTGAGCAGAATCGTGGGATGGATTGGAATAAGGATGGATATATCACGCTGGCAGAGTTTAAAGCGTGGATCTATCGCGGTATTCCTGATCATATTAAAAGCCGATTATCCTAACGAGGTTTGTGCAATTCAGGCGAGAATTGCTCGATTACAAAGAGACTATGCAAAAACCAAACAATTGGAAAAAGAGCGATCGCGTTTGGAAAAGCGAATTAAAGATTTAAAGCAACTTCGACTGGATGTGAAGTAGTCAAGGGAAACAAAAAAACATCCCCAATTCCCAAACTACTATGCGCCTCCTACATTGACAAATATCTCTAAGCTGAAAAGATGAAGCTATGAACAAGCAAAACCAGTGGTTGTTTGAATTATCACCTGCAACAAATTGGGAATTGCAGCAGGCGAATCCCTATGCCCTAGGTGAACAAGAGTGGGAGACTACTGATGTACTCCGCGTTCCTAAATCTGTTGCGCGAAAGTTATCTCGGACTGTATCTTCTTCAACTAACTCGGCAGTTCAACCACTCATGGAGCGAACTGCATATGGTTGGGGACAGTACAGACGGCGTGTAGAGGAACTCCCCCCTGACCAACAGACAGTTCTCGTTGAAGTTGGAACTGAAATTAAAAATAGCTTCAAACAAGGACGTAACCCTGTGCATTTAGTTCAAGTGTATGGGCACGCTGACTGGGATACACCCCGTAATCCCCAGCGCGAGAAGCAAATAAGCGATGAACGAGCGCTGATTACGACGAACTGGCTGAAGAATGATGTGGGTAGCAATATCGCTGCTCAAATCATTTGGGATGTAAAAGGATTTGGTGCGAATAAGTTGAAGGCAAACCCGACAACAGAAGCAAATCGCAGGCAGAATCGTCGAGTTGAAATCTTTCTCTTCACAAAGAGTGGACTAGATGGTCTCGACCAGCAGGTTGAAGACATTTTGAACTATATTCGTAGCCAAGCAAAAAAAGCAGCTATTCGACCGCGTACACTTGCAAACACCAGGTTTGCCAATGTCGTAAAAGCACGCTACCTTTCTGGCTATTTAGCGGCTCCAAGTTTTGTTACAGCAACTACTGCTATCAATGCCATCTCTCGCCAGAACACTCGGTGGCCTCCCACGATAGTTTGTCCTCACCTAGGTACTGATCGAGGTACTGATCGTTGGGAAAGAGCAGCACCAGCTTTTAACAACCCAATCCCGGCAGCAGTTCGTAACATTCCTGGCTTCGGATGGTTACCACCAAACCTGGGTGGATCTGCGACTGAAATTATCACAGTAGCAAATCGCCGACAGCTCCCTCACATTGATGGACCATTTCTACTGGGCAAAAACACTTTAAACCTGCTGAACTGCAAGGATGTTGCAAAGATAGATCCTAACTTGGATGTAGATCTCCAGTTTCACAATAGCATCAACGAAAGTCAACTTATGCACTGGGCAACTGGTGTCAAATATTCACATTTACGACGTGATCAATTGCGTGAGCTGTTTCTAGCTTACGAACTATGGCATCTAGAATTCTGGGATGTCTTTGGACACGATCCTATTAATGACCTGATTGCTGAAGATGCTGCTCGACATATGGCGGGACAAATCCGGTCTTTGCGAATGAACAGCAGTAACTATATTCAGACTTTAGACGAGGGTTTCAAGCAAGCCCGAGCCTGGGTCGGAGCAATGTTGCGGTTGCGTCGTAACCAATTGGAACATCAAATTAGAGCAGATGTGCCTTCTCCAACCAGATACCACTGGCGCACAGAATATCCTGCCACAAGCCGCAACCACCCCTATCAACTGCCGTCTATTCGACAAATGCTAGCAAGTGGAAAGTCAGTTGACCAGGTTAAAGCTTCTGACTTGGTAAAGTGCTATATCCAAGTTTACACTCTTCTATTCGAGGCAGATGTTTGGGAACAGGCAAATGGAAGAGTGCCTCTTTCCCTCCTCCAAATTCAAATGATAAGTGGTAGGTTAAATCCTCTGTTTCAAAGGTTGGCTCTACTGGAAGGCGGTAGATCTATTAGTTCGGCTCCACAGGGCAAGATTCGGTCCTTTACTCAAACGTGAGTTCGACGAAGAAAAATTGCTGTAGAGCTGACAAGAAAGAAGTTGTACCGTATACCTCCGGCATCCACCGATTCGACTACCTGGTGCAGTACGACGCAATCACGAATTAGCTTCAGAAGTCCTAACCGTTGTTTACACCTAATCCGGATCAATTCCCAATTCTCGTAATCGTTCTGCTAATCGTGCGGCTCGTTCTTCTGCCTGTTCGGCTCGCTCTTCGGCTTGCTCGGCTCGTTCTTCAGCTTGTTCGGCTCGTTGTGCAATTTCAGTGTACGTCAAGAAGCGAGTTCTATCTGGGTGGTAAACCTGAAGATCACTTTCTCCTGGTTCAAATCGAATCTTTAATCGAGGACTAACCCATTGATTAATTGGTTCAATTACATCCAGAAAATTGTCAGTCCGTAACCAACCATTCAGACTGTTTCTGTCTGGGTCATACAGATAGTATTCTTCCACCCCAAAGCGATCATAAAACAATAGCTTGCGATTCATCTCAGCCCTTGTATTGCTGGGGGAAAGAATTTCAAACACCACTTGAGGAGGAATGTTATCTTCCTGCCACTGTTTGTATGAACCGCGATCGCCCTTGGGTCTGCCAAATACCACCATCGCATCGGGAGCTTGACAGGTTTTGTTATCCCCTTCTACTGGATACCACAACAAATCACCCGCAATGAACACATTGGAATCATCAGCAAACAACCATTCCAAATTCTCCTTAATGGTGACAATCCAGCGAAATTGCTTCGTATTATCCGCCATTGGCTTGCCATCACTTTCAGGGTAGATCACCTCTGGTGTAGAGGATGGCTGGAGTTGAACCATGTCCTGCCCTCCAAGAAGAATCCGTATAATACTCTCACCCTAACACGCTTCCCATGATTATCGACTGCCATTGCCACGCTGGAAAAGGCGACCTACTCACAGGCCCTTGGGATACCGATGCGCCAATGGAAACCTATCTCAGACGAGCAAAAGCGGCGGGAATTGATAAAACGGTCATCTTCTCGCCCTTTCATAGCAACTACCAGCAGGCAAATGCCAATACAGCCCGGATTGTTGCCAGAATGCCAAATCGCTTTATCGGCTTTGCCTTTGTCCATGCCCAGCGCGATAAAGGACGCATCTACCCAATCATCGAAGAAGCTGTCAACCGTTGGAAATTCTGCGGTATCAAAGTGCATCGGATGGATGGCCCTGCGACTCGCGAAATCTGCGATGCAGCACGAGCATTTCGACTGCCACTGCTGTATGACCCCGTGGGCAAAACCGATTTAATTGACTTACTGGCACCCCAATACCCCGATGTAAACTTCATCATCCCCCACTTGGGCAGCTTTGCCGACGACTGGCGTGCCCATCTGCGAGTCATCGATCAAATTTCTCGTTACCCCAACGTCTATACCGATACCTCCGGCATCCGCCGATTCGACTACCTTGTGCAGGCAGTGAAACGTGCAGGTACCCACAAGGTATTGTTTGGCACAGATAGTCCCTGGCTACATCCCGGCATTGAGTTACACAAAGTTCGGTTATTGGGATTACCACCAAAACAGGAAGCCTTGATTTTAGGCGAAAACTTGTTGCGGCTAATTCGAGGCGTGAAGACATCCCCAAGAACTAGAGTGGGAGCCGAGGCTCAACAGCATCTATCGTTGAGATATACCTTGGGCTTTGGCACAACAGCCTTTTTCGGCAATGTTGCTTCCAAATAAATGCCCACCTCCTCAATTTTGCAGACGTGTGGTTGCCTGATGGGGCAGTGAAAGCACTAAATCTTGAAGCGATCACTCGATTACAAGGCTTCCCGTCTTGGTACGTGTTCCCCGAACAGATGAGCATAGCAGGTTCAATTGTTGGGTATTCGGTGCTGCCGTTGATGATGCCAAAGCTGCTGCATCACGGCTTTAGGTAAAAGCCGATTCTGGAGGCCGAAGAAAAGGCTAGCGTATTATACCCGAATTTGGCTTTCTTCCCTGTGTGGATAAGAAAAAATCATGAAAATCCCTTGAAACCAGCATTCTGTCGTCAGGCGATTGATAAGCCCAGGTTAAGGACTGTGGTCAAGATCAAAAGCTCAACGATACAATCAGGGTTCAAGCCACTTACACGATCATACTGCACAATGATCGCGTAAGCTAGACCCTATGAAAATCAACCGTTTCGGCAAGGCAGAAGTCCTTACACCCGACCAAATTAATTTGCTCTTTACTGAGGGGCTTGTCAAGCCAAGAGACAAAGCTTTATTTGGTGTGTGTCTCTATGCTGCCTGCCGTATCAATGAAGCTTGTACCCTCTTTACACGCGATGTCTTTGGTACGAATGGTATAAGACCCGTCTTGTTATTACGCAGTTTCAATACCAAAGGAAAACGAGATACTAGAGAAATACAAATTCACCCGACCCTCAGAATGTATCTTGAGGAATACAACCCAAACCTTCGCAAAGACTATTTGTTTCCAGGCAGGCATGGGTTAGGTCATATCCATAAGGCTAGTGCCGACAAGATACTTAGGGAAGCGTTTTATAAAGTTGGCATCGAAGGGGCAAGCACCCATTCCTTCAGGAGAACAGCACTGACCCGGATGAGTGATGCTGGGGTACCGTTGCGACACATTCAATCCATCAGCGGACATCGCACCTTAGCTTCCTTGGAGCGTTACTTAGGGGTGACTGACCAGCAGAAACAAAGTGCGATCGCTACTCTTGACTTCTGAATGCGCTCAATCCTCTGGATATAAATTACAGTGCCCTAAATCATTTCCAAAGCTCAGTTAGCCAACTGCTCTATGAAGCTTTGCCATTTCGATGTAGATGGGTGGCAAGGAGACCGCGCTCGCTATATCGGTGTACGCAAAACCTGTTCGATCTGCGTCGCATGGCTGTTGTGCATAACCTTCATGTGATTGCTCGGATGCCAGAGGCAACTGTAGAAGCTAGTGCTGGATAATCATTGCGCCTCTTACAGCTACATAATTAGACTTTTTTGTCAACCCCTTCTACTGAACCGGCTCTCTAGACCAAGGTGTAGATTTTAGCTTCCCAAGGGAATATGCCTTCTCTCCCTACCCATTCATCAGGAACTATCCGCTCTTGAGTAATTTCCTTCCACTGTTTACCAGCAGGAGTGGCAGGCCAATTAGGTACTTTATACTCAGAACCGAAAGGAGTTTCATAGTCCGAGAAATTTGCAACTACAACCACCAACGGATCGGCTTGATTGCCACGCTGCCAGACTAAAACCCGCTTACCCTCAGACATATCGACTTGGATAAATTTAGTGTGATCTACAGCTAGAGCATCAGAACTCGTTCGGAAGCGAACCAACCGAGCAACATATTGGAAAATTCTTTGTCGCCAATCATCTTTGATGCGGCTGTAGTTGACTGGGTCAACCTGTTTATTTTGATCTCTGTTAGGTGAAGACCAGATATCTAAATCATGCTGGTCAGCGAATTCCTCTCCTGCTAGTATCATGGGAATTCCTACAGCTGTGAGCAAGCAAGCAAAGGCGAGTTTGATTCGCTTCTCAATCTCAGCAATATTGTCAATGCCGTTACGTTGCAGAAAGTCATAAAGGCGCTCGTTGCCTAGACCGCCAAGATCGTGGGAGGTTAGGTAATTCACGGCTTGGGAACCATCGGTAAAGCCTAGGTTACGGCAGTCAATCAGTTTTCGGACACTCCACTCAAAACTCGGCTCCTCAGACCAACTGCGTCCGAGAATCACTTGTCGTATGATTTGCTTA
This sequence comes from Stenomitos sp., assembly GCA_036704025.1. Classification (GTDB taxonomy): domain Bacteria; phylum Cyanobacteriota; class Cyanobacteriia; order Cyanobacteriales; family Coleofasciculaceae; genus Allocoleopsis. Next base: position 25,276 of record DATNQL010000328.1, on the reverse strand, counting down.
AACTTTTCATTCCACAATCCATCTAAGCGATTTTGATGGATAAGTGCCAACGGTACACTCAATTCTTCCCCAACTACCAGGAAGCGATCTCCACTTCCTCCTCGTTTTTTCCAAAGTGTATGGGCAAACTCTTTAAGCTCCTGCACAAAATCGTTATTAGCAATGTTGTTAACACTATCGAGCCGCAAACCATCCACCCGATAGTACTCCATCCAGTGGGCTATGTGGGTTTTCATATATTCCCGAGCTGGAACGAATTGTAACTTTTTCCCAGCAATTGGATGATAGCCCTCTACCCAGTATTGGTATTTAAACAAAAGCCCACCAAAACCATCTCTTGAGCCTTGTTCTGGGTCACTACTGCCCCATCGGATGTAGAAATCTGAATAATTGATATTACCGTAAGGATTTCTGTGGGAAAAAGCCATCTCTGCATCGTAAAAAAAACGTATACCGTGCTGATGGCATACTTTAATTAGATTGACCAAGTCAGTGGAAGCAGTGGGTTCTGCTTGGTGATTAGAGTAACCGAGATCAAAATTGGCGGCAAAGTAGTTAGCTATACAATAAAAATTAGGAATGTCACTATCTGCTGGGGGTAGGAGTTCCAGTGCGTTAATTCCCAGTTCTACTAAATGAGCGCGGTTATTCAATACGTCAGATCTGGGAAAAGTAGGAGAGATCTCTTGTGGTATCAACAGCGCTAGTACGTCGCGAAATTTACCGATTCCTACTTCAAGACCTTTATCTGAGCCAATCTTAGCCCATTGAGTTGGTAATTCGTAGATAACCAGTCGATTATTAATAGGGAGCGTCTCCAAGGGGGCGTCGCCCTCCCAATTAACAGTTTGCCCTTGCGGATCGCAGGGAATTAGCCTGCCATCCTGATAAAGCACAACGCTTGCTGGATAGGAGCTGGCGACTCCTCCAGGTTCCGGTGGTACAGGGGCAAGTATCCGCCGCTCCACAGTCGTTGCCATTGGGTCGGTGCAGTACATGATTTGGTTAGCATTGGCAGGATCGTAGGGGTTGGTGTTGCGAACTTTAAACCAGTAAAAGTAAACTTTTCCTTCAGTAAGGTTGCATTCCTGAGCTGATATCTCCCACAGATCAGGAAACTCTATCGATTGTTTGAGAGGAAATTCTCCCAATTTAGTGAGTTGGTTTGGTCTTTCGGATTCGATGGTACCAATGTAGAGACTGGGAGTTGGTTCTGAGGCACCTGGACGCCATAAGACAAAATAAGTTTGCTTCCGAATGAATATGGATGATGATGGCTTAAAAAGGTGAGTTGACTTGCGGGACAATAAACCTGCTATATCTGGTAGCTCAGCTATTTCCTGAGTAACTTGGATGTTATCCAGTTCCAGCACCCTAATCGGCACACCCCAACTGTTAACGAGCGTTATTCTAATCTTTCCCTGCATCTGTTTTTTAGTTGCTGTCAGCAGGAATTTCGCTGGTCCATAATTGCCGCCGAATCGGTGTAGTATGACGACAGGTTCCTCAATTGGTGTGTTACTGAACAGCGGTGAGCTATTGACCATGCAGTAGATAGGATACTCTTCTTCATCGTAGACCCACTCTCTACCATCCCTTATTTGGTGCAGATCAATTTCCATCAAATAGGTCTTGCCAACTTCTGCAACGCGGGGATAGCTGACAATCGGTTGAATAGATAGAGGTGGGTAAGTAGAATTAGACATATTGCTACCCCTGCCGTTTCCTCAATTGCAGTACTGTTCTAGGATTACCGTAGTAGACGTACATGAAAGTCCAGATCAGGCGGCAAAGCTCTTTTGGTGATCGCTCGTCTGATAGACTCTCAATAGCTTGCAAGCGCATTTGGCGTAACCAGTCCGCAATTGAGGGAGGAGAATCAGTTTGATACGAGAAGGTTTCGATAAAAGCCTGTCCCATTTCTGCTGCCCGTTCCTGCCCAACTTCACCAAGCGTTGCCAACACTCCTCGGCAACCTTGTGCCAGGAAAAGCTCAACAAACCCTAGTTGGTAGTGATGGCAAATGGGACTATATTCGTGTACACGACCGGAGTTGCAAGCATTGATAAAAACAATCCCTTGAGAATTGTGGAGGAGCTTAAGCGGGCGAATATGCTGTAGATCCATCAGCATTACCTGTTGCTGAGGATCGTGTGCAGAACCCAGTGTGGCATAAGCGATATTATCACTATTAAAGCCACCGTGGCATGACATGTAAACCAAGCAGCAATCATTATTTTCTTGCCGCAGGCACTTCTGAAACTCCGAGGTTTGATGAGCTTTATAGATTACTGAATTTAAATGCTGAAGAATGTCAATCTCTTGCTCAATTCCCTTAAGTTCTTCTGGAGTTACATAGGCGATTGTACTACCAGAGCAGTAATCAGGTTGGGTTTCTAAGGGTAACGGGTCGTCTCCCCTAATCACGTACTGCCAACGTATGGCTGTGTATAGAGCACCAAGGTACTGATAATTCCCTTCATCTGGTGATAGCTCCAACATCTCCCAAGGAATTTCAAAGTCGGTATAGTCCACAATAACCAAGTAGGGCTGTTTACCGCGCTTTTGAAATTCATCATGCAGGTTTTTTAACCACTTTCGCAACTTGTTGTGCGGTTTGGAAAATGTGCTGATGCGGTATAGGATTTCTTTAGATTGTAGTCCCTTTGATTTAGCGAGATTGCCTAAAGAAAGGTCGGGACGTTGGGCTGGCTTGGTCACTAAGAGTTCAGGAAACCAAGTAGGTTCAGTTGGTATCTTGTCTTGTATCTCTCCACGTTCTGGTGTATTAAACTGGTTAACGCTATTTATGTACCCCTGTACAGAATAGTTTTCGGAACCGTGCGGGTATATATGTAAGATAGCCACTGCCTCAGGAAGTTTCTGAGTAATATCAGTTGGGCGAAATTCAAATAGTTTTTTATCAGTCGTCTCTGAACTGCTTATCTCTGTATGCGGCTCAACCGGACGAATGGTTATCTTCGGTACTGTAGAATTGCTTTTGAAGCCTGAACCTGCTTCAGTTGTAACTCTGTTAATAAGGCTGTTTACCATTATTCCGCCTCCGAAAGTTCAGGCAGTGGAATTGGTATAGCGGTTGCGCCCAGCGCTTCAGCAAGTTCTAGAGGTAATTTTCGATACGCCTGTGGCTGCGGATCTAGGACAAATAACTCAACTCCATCCAAGCTGCGGATGCGTTGGGCAACTTGCAGAGCATCATCAATGCCTTCCCGATAGATAGGTAGGGTAACGTACCCCGAACGACTCGCTTCTAGAGGAACATTGCCTCGACCATCACTCAGCACTACAAAACGAGCATATTGAACAGTATTGCGTCCGTGCTGCAAAGCATGACGTAAAGTCTGTAGTGCCAGATCGAGTCCATGAGCTAGGGGTGTGGCTTTACCAGATTTTGCCTCCAAGGCTGCACCAAGTTGTGGTACCAACATACTCTGAGCAGTGAGGCACTCGGCTCGTAGTTCATGCCTAGCATTTCCAGAGCCAACTTGAATTAGACAAACACTTGCTCGCTCCACATAAGCCCATTTAAGGTGAGGAAATAGGACATCTTCCCAAGCACGAGAAGCAGAAGTTGTGGGGTGACTAACTCGGCTCAGGCAGGTATAGTCGAGCAGTATCACTAGCATCTGTTCGGGAACAGGTGAACGACGATAAGTTCGTAAATCCGTTGGTAAAATCAGCAGCTGCCCTGTTTTTCTTTCCGTTTGCTGTAAGCGAATAGTCTGGAACTTTGCTGCTTCCAAGAGCGTACTGACCCACGCTATATCATGTACTTTAGTTGCTCGCTCTACCCCGATGACTGAACCACGAGCCGCAATGCTGGACTGATAGCGACGTGGTGGCAAACGTAACGAAGTCGCTTCGCGCTCAACAGGAGTCTGATCTTCCGGATAAGGGGTGATAGGTCTTGATGGTAGAGAAGATGGCGGTAGGGTTTCGCTCGGTGTCTGATAGATTGGCTCTTGACTCGGCTGCACAGCACCTTCATTCGGGAGAACAAGTGTTATTTTTGACTCAACCAGATCAGGGTCTTCAGACGGCTGCTGAGGTTGTTCTGGTGGAGTGGGATGAACAGGCAATTTGCGTGGCTGTGGTATTCCCGTAGGGACAGCCAGAGATGGTAAACCAATCAGTTGCGCTGCATCATTGACGTGCGTGGCTGTGACTGGCGTTTGTGCCTTCAGTTTGGCAATTGCTACGGCAAGACGAGCCAGGGCAATTTCGCGTCGAGGCGTGTAGTTTTTCAGGGTAGTACTGTAAGCAAGAATCTGATTTACCGCTTCATCTGTAAGAGTTGGATTAAATTGAACACCCCGTTGCAGCATTTCCCTAGCTTGTACAGATAGACGGTCAAGCTTAATTTGTTCAGAGCTAGGATGAACCGAAATCCACTCCATAATTTCTGCCACTCTCTCTTCTAGTGAGTGAATGCCATCAGGAACTTGATAGTTGAGCCGCAAGGCAAAGCGATCGAGTAAGTGAGGAGAAACCTGACCTACGTTTTTTCCGGCACAGCCCGCCAGCCAAAACATTAGGGGTTGCCACTGTTTCTTTTGCCCATGTCGTTCTAGATGGGCTATGTCTGCCCCGATTAACATCACTCCGCTGCGAGCTGTTGCTAAATTCAGTTGAGTCAAATCTGGAATCAGCACTAGCTGCAAGCCAGAACCAACCTGTTCTCCAACCAGCAATCCTGGCTGCCAAGTCAGCGGCACTTCTTGCTCGTCGCCACCTAGCTTTAGGGTTCCCCATAAGTCATCATCAGACTCGACAGTTCCCAAAGTCACCTGGGTAACTGGGAATTCGGTGATAACTTGCAGCATTTCTGCGGCTACGGCACTGGCATCTCTGAGAACCGCAGAAGGTGCATCAAATACTAAAACGCTGCGTAAGCCAGGGCTGAGGACAGCACAAGCAAGCCCCCATGCCAGGTTATCACTCATTGCTGAGACAAGATTAACCATGTCTGAGACAAGATTAGCCATGCGTTAAAGCCTCAGTAACACGCTGATCGTCTTCTTGTGTCCAAGGCATCTGGTTACTCCGACGATGTTGGAGGACGAGAGGTGCTACTTTTTCGATATGCTTATTGGTGACTTCGGTGGACTCCTCACGCGCAGCGCAGGCACGGGCAGCTAGCGCCAGTAAGTAATCACTCCGATTTCCCTGTGCCTGAAACTCTTCCTTTATTGCCAGAGCAATGCATTTTTCTACAATTGCCTCGGGCACTGTGACGTCATACAAGTGCTTGCAACAGTTTTTTAGAAACTTCTTGTATTCCTCATCCTGTTTCCGACCCTGTTCGATTACTTCTAAAGATAGCTGGCTCTGTTTTAAAGGAGAAACCGCTTCGTCAAACTCCAACACCCTTCGCACAATTTGGGCACGTTCATCTTTATTAGATACTGCGCTGACACTCACCATTAAGCCGAAGCGGTCTAGCAGTTGAGGGCGCAGACTTCCTTCTTCTGGATTCATTGTTCCAACTAGAACAAATGACACATGTTTTTCATCTCGTCGCCCCTCTCGCTGCACTACTAGAATTCCAGTCGAAGTTACATCTAAGATAATGTTGACGATATTATCCTCCAGCAAATTAATCTCATCCACATAGAGCAGCTTGCCATTAGCTTCCTCTAGTAACCCTTCCTGTTCTTTTGCCTCACCCCGCATCAATTCATCAATCTTCCAACCCCCCACAACCCTGTCTTCAGTGGCGTTAAGAGGTAAGGTTACTGGTAAACAACCGTACATCATCTGGCTAAAGGCTCGTACCGTAGTGGACTTACCTGTGCCGCGTTGCCCACTAATCAATACGCCCCCCAGACGCGGAGCAATATAAGCTAGTTCTAGCGCTAGTTTTTGCTGCTCCTGACCGACAATCAGAGAGTAGGGTAGTATTTGAATGTATGATGAACCATTCATGAGGGTTTTTTGAGATTCCACTTCATGGTTATTTGCATCTGAGCTCCTGTGGTTGCTTTAGCCAGAACAGCACCTACCTCCGAATCTAGCTTAATGGCCAGTTGAACCTCGAACTCTTCAGGTTTAATCTCTGTACTCATCTGGTTAACATTTTCTACAACCCGCGCTGCACAATTCCTAGCCAGCCTTAGACCATCACCGAAAAGGTTAGGGACTACCGACATTACACGAGTGCTACGCACTTCACCCCAGTCTTCATCATTACTTTTTGCAGGCACTTGGTCTGCCTCAATGTAAATCTCTACTTCTTCACCATTGACTGTTTCTGAACTCTTAATAATAGCCATTGATAGTTCCTTACTTGGGAGTTACAGTTTGATGCACCTATCAAAGCACTAATTCACTTTTTGGGCGGCAAAGTTAGGATTAGTACAAGTTTTGGGTCGATTGTTACTCACACACTAAAACTTGTTTTTACTTTCATCTAATTACCTTCATACACTATAATAGGAGTTAAGACTTTTCAAGTCTTGATTTAATACAAAATATCCCAAAATGTTAAGTATTTTTACTTAAACTTTGACCAAATACTGATTTTACAAACAATCAAAATTGCCAATAACGGAGGCAGTTTTAGTTTGGGACATTTAAGAGCAGCATTCGATTAATCACCCTTGCTATGTATTAGAGCAAAGCACTCACTCTTCCAAATATTCTTAATATTTGGAAGAGTGAGTGCTTTACTGGGGGTGACAGTAGTGTGTCTGTTAGTCCCACGAGGATGACTCGCAAGCGATGATTCTCTCTCAAGAAGAGATACAGTTATGAATTCATACGTTTGGTCAACAACAAGCCCGATCATATTGTGATTGATACCCAAGCCAGACCCGGAGTATGTCTCGGCGATCGCATACAGTTGAGCTGAATGTCAGGTCAGGGGGTAGAAGGCTGATACAGTCTACGTTGTAGCTGGGTTGTCACCCCTTCAGGTTCAATTGAGTTTCTCTCCCCCAAGAATTACTACAAAGTTTTATGAACACCCAGCGATTTTAGGTTGACATCTGCCTTAAGGCTGATGTAGGGTAACGGTTGAATAAAATTACCCATTGATGATTCGACGCGCCAACTATTTTTAGTTGGCATTCACGTAACACGAGTTCGATATCAGTGAATAGAACAACGATTACTGAGTTAAGCCTATGCCGATTCAGGGTATTGTCTGACCGATATTTCTATTGAGGATGAAATCAAGCCTCCTATATCCCACATTCCAATGTTTGTCACATTAGGATTGACAGTTGGCGCGGGGGTCAGAAGTCTATAAACCTGGTTTTGTCGGGTTTATAGTTAGCTCCTTGTGGCTATTGTCAAGCGTATCAGGAAAGCCTATTAGTCTACCAAGTTGACTTGTGATGATTGAGCCGATTTCGGCGTAGGGGAACGCGGGAGAGATCGGGATTATTCGATTGCCAGCTTATTTATAGACGAGGACGGGCGAAAGAGCTTGTCGAGTGGATGTAGCGCTATTGAGTTCTGACTCAATGGGCGGGATGTCTGCTGGCTTTGGGATGAAACCTCAGAAATTGACCTTTGTAATCGTCTTGAAGTATAGAGACGAAAACCTTAACAAACAAGGCTAAAAGCCCTTAATGCCGAACTCAATAATCGTTTTATTAAGGAGTCAATCATGGTTACTGCAATTACTCAACCAGAGGTTATTACTTCATCTTCTCACCAACCATCCACCCGGAATGGAATGGGAGCGATTGTTTATGATGGAGGAACTACTTTCAGAGTTTGGGCAAAATTTGCATTGCAGGTTTATGTAGAAGGAGATTTTAACAAGTGGTCTCAGACAGCAACACCCTTAGCATCTGAAGGCAATGGATATTGGTCAGGAGATGTTCCAGGCGCAAAACCTGGTGATTACTACCGCTATGTGCTGCATAATGACGAAATTCTCCATCGTGCAGACCCCTATGGTAAACACGTCATCGATCCTCGCGATAAGAGAACCGATCCCAATGATATAGGCAAAGTTGAAATCAAAGCTCCCTTTGATTGGGGTGACCATCATTTCACCATGCCTGCCTGGAATGAATTAGTGATTTACGAACTGCACGTCAGTTCTTTTAATGCCCATAAAGGTGAGAGACTACCAGGAATCTTTTATAATCTTATCCAAGGAAGTCCTGTAAATTCTGATGAGCCGCTAGGAACTTTTACTAGCATCATTGAAAAATTGGATTACCTCAAAGACCTGGGAATCAATGCCATAGAACTCCTGCCCATTGTTGACTTCCCAACTCAAACATCTCTGGGCTACAACCCCAATCTACCTTTTGATATTGAAAGTAGCTACGGTTCCCCCGAAGACTTTAAAAAATTTGTGATGGCGGCTCACGAGAGAGGCATTGCTATCATCTTAGATGTGGTCTACAACCATTTTGATTCAGGTATTTACGATAAAGAATTTCCAAGTCTTTGGCGCTTTGATGGCTGGCATCAAGGAGACTACGGTGGTATCTACTTCTATAATGATTGGCGTGCTAACACGGATTTTGGTCCCCGCCCTGATTTTGGTCGAGACGAGGTACGCCACTTTATTCGAGATAATGCCTTAATGTGGCTAGAAGAGTATCAACTGGATGGCTGGCGATTTGATTCCACTGTAAACATTAGAAATGCCAAAGGAAATAATAACGACCCCAGCAACGATCTTGCCGAAGGATGGGGGTTAATGCAGTGGCTCAATAACGATAAAAATAACAAACAGCCCTGGAAAATCTCCATTGCTGAAGATTTGCAGAACAACGAATGGATTACTAAAGATACAGGCGCAGGAGGTGCAGGGTTTAACTCTCAGTGGGGGAGTTCATTCTACTGGCCGATTTACAATGCTCTCATCAGTCCGTTCGACAGTTCTCGTAACATCGTTGATATACAAAATGCAATTCTGCATCGCTTCGAGACAGATGCCTTAAAGCGAGTCATCTATAGCGAAAACCATGATGAAGTTGCTGACATTAATCATAAAAAGCGTCTCCCCAATCGAATCGATAAGAATCAACCCGATAGCTTCTATGCCAGAAAACGCTCTACTTTAGGAGCTGTTTTCAGCTTAACTTCACCCGGCATTCCGATGCTTTTCCAAGGTCAAGAATTCCTGGAACAAGGTGCTTGGAAAGATAATGTGCCACTGGATTGGAATAATCTCTCTAAATATCCAGGCATTTATAACTTGTATAAAGACCTGATTCATCTGAGACGCAACTGGTACAACAATACGCGAGGTTTGCGCGGACAACACGTACACGTTCATCATGTTAACGACCAAGACAAAGTTATCGCTTTTCACCGCTGGGAAAATAGTGGTTCTGGAGATGATGTCATTGTGGTCGTTAATCTGAGCAATCGAGCTTACGATAGCTACAGCCTTGGCTTTCCTCAAGGCGGAATGTGGTGGGTACGCTTTAACAGTGATTGGAACGGTTACAGTCCTGATTTTGAAAACCATCCAGGCTATCACACCGAAGCTTATCCAACGGATGCAGGAGACCCCGACCATATGCCTTACCGAGGAAATGTAGGCATTGGTCGCTATAGTGCCCTCGTTCTCTCGCAATAGTTCAAATCGGCTCAGATTTTCCAGAACAGATCTGTCAGTTTAGTGGCAGCGCTGGTAAAGCGCAAGCTGTTGCCGCGCTAAGTGTAAGGCTTTCAGGTTCTGATCTGGCGAGAGTGACACAAGAGCGATATCAAGGAGACTTTTCCTTAGAAGCCCTAGGGCTAAGAATCATCAACTGTTCACCACCACCTTCTCTAACAGCCAGAACTAAGGGACGATTTTTAGGATCTGAATTTGGGGGTAATGCTTGAAAAAGGTAGAGCCACCCTTTACTGCTGACGAGTAAACGCCAATCGCCAATTTGAGATGAGCTGCCAGGAATTTTGACCTCTTGCCCCCGCAAGTTATTTTCAAAAAGTCCTACATCCCCAATAACGCGAACTTTGTCTAACGAAGAATAGGTTGCATCTTTAAGACTGTATCCTAACCCCAATCCTTTTTCCGGTTGAACCAATGTGATGACAGGTAGAAGAGAAGTGTCATTAGACATAGCTTCCCTAGCATCTGTCTCTCCCTGGCATCGTGCTATCCAGTATAAAACTGTTAAAACACAAGCTACTATTACTAAATCTCTGAGTAATGGTGAATCTAAGCTTTTAACAATCTGCCTGTGGACAAGGTTTGGGCTGTTATCGGCATTTCCTCGTCGGTTCTTTCTAGAAGAAAAATTCTCTAATCTCATTGAAGTCCACTTGAGTAAAACCGGAACTAAAACAATTGAGACAAGGATTAAGCCAATAGATAGCAGGGTTAATAAAAATGCCTGCCAGCTCCCCAGGAAAACTTGGATTGGAACAATTAAAAATGATTGTGTAGATAGATCGAGGGATAGAATACTTATGCGAAAAGATCCAAAATATGCCCAGCGGTAAATCCAACCTGTAAAGTAGAGCGCAATACTAAAAAGAGTGATCGCTCCAGCAAATGCGCCTAAAACTTTAGAATCATTAGTAGTTTGAGGAGTTTCAGACATAGAAGCCTCGGCTACAGAACCGACTAAACTATATTCAGCGAGTATAGAACAGCTAGTAGTTGGTTGGAGAAAAATATTTTCCTGCCAAAATGGCAACATTGTTATAAATTAAACATTAACGCAAACGTAGTCATGACTTACACACAAACCCTACAAATGGTGGTTCAACGATAGATTTGCGTAAGTTCTGATAATAATAGGAATGCTCCATCTTGCTGCTAATGCTGATTTTTGTTGACTAATTGTTGACTTTTGATAAGGTTTGTGTTTGTCTGAGTTCTCCTTACACTTTCCTCAAGTTTTTAATCTATGCTTAGAGTATATTTATAAACTGCTGGAGGGGGTCAAAAATTATGCAAACCCCTTATATGAAGCTTGTTAATATACTTTTAGCTACAGCAATTGGATTTGGAGGGTGCGCCGCAGTAGTTTCTACTTCCAAAACTAAACTAGCTCCAGTAATAGTCGCACAGTCACAAGTGCAGAACGTCTCAGCCGTACTGCCTGCTTCTACAGAAGTTAGGCTGAAAAGTGGCAACTCTAAGTTTGGCAAGCTAACTGCTCTTGACCCCGAGAGACGGAAGTTTACTATAGTTCTACAAAATGGAGACTCTGAATTAATTCCCATTTCTCAAGCTGAGAAGATTATGTTTCGGAGTGTCAATCCGATTGATGGTAAAGATTTAGGGTCGCCCCAAGGAGATACAAGAAACTGGTCTGAACTCCCACTAGCAAACGTGAGCATTCAACCCAATGGAAATCGCGCTCAGATCAGACTGCCATGCAAGGTAGATTCTGATGTGTGCAAAAGACCGATTGCTAGCTATACGGTTAAGGAATTGTCATTTAGTAATGGAAATAAGGTGAACTTACGTGTTGTTGTTGCCAGGTGAAAAAAAAATTATTGAACAGATTAGTTTAAGAAATGCTTTGAACATCAATCAGTGAATTGTTGTGAGCAAGTTAAGTAGGTAGGCACAAATAAACGAATGTATATCAAAAAATATTAAGAGACTCCAACCCTCTGCCCTCTGCCTTGCCTCAACGAAAACTATTAATACCGACCTACTTAAGAGGTATTTCCTATGCGTCTTCTGTATGTTGTTAGCAAAACAGGTGTCAAAACCCTACTGCTTCTTACTTTCCTACTTTTCTTAGTAATTCAGCCTCGTCATGATAAAGCTAGTGCACAACTGAATCTGAAAGGAAGCAGTAAGCCAGATATCAATCTTTTACGGGGAATTCAGGAAGAACAGTCAATACAGGGGATTTTCAAAGATGCTGGCTGGATCTTCTACCCTGACGGCAAATTCATCTTTATACCATCCCAGGTAAATTCCCCTCGTGCTAAGTTGCCACCAATTTCAGGCACATACACACAGTTTGAAGATAGGTGGGAGTTCCAAGCAGAGCAACAGTCATCAATGTTTCGAGTTTCCCTGGATGGTGTGGTGATTCGTAAGAACGGTGGAGACTTGGCTTTAGAAGCTATTTATACCAACTCAAGCTGGCAAGACCCCCGTCAGATAGCTCAAGTTACCCAGTCTCTAACCCAGCAAGCTCCAGGAACAGTTAAACAACCAGTTATTGAGCAAACCCCTGTTTCTCAACCACAGAGCGATCGCCAACCAATTCCAGACGCATTAAAAAAAATATTGGAGAGCAGTCAGTTTGAGTCAATACGTGTATTTGATGTCACTTTTGAGGGAAAAACAGAGGCAGGTGTTTTTAGCCAGCTACCCGGCTTTCTTTATGTCACTCTTGGTAAGGATGAACGTCTTTCAAATGTTTCTCTTCTAGTCAATCCAGATTTACGTATAACCAATGGTAGATTTCAGTGGAATACTGGAGATCTACCAAACCCTAGTATTCAGGTTCAGGGTAATAGCAGCCAAATTCAAATTGAGTTGAAGCCTAGCAAAAAAATGGGTAACATCGCGTGGTGGACTTTACCTACTGTTAGCTCCACGTCTGCCGATCCTGTAATTGTTACGGGCGAAACCGCGACGGCTCACCTTTCTATCCAGGGTGAGCAGGTTACGGGAGAAGTTCATGCTAGGGGTATTTCTGGTGATGATCAACCCAGCACCTACGAAGCGAAAATTACAGGCAGAATCCAGAAAAGCCAATTGGTTGAGCAATTGCGTACTTCTCTTAATGCTTCCGGCTTTAACGGACGATGGAGTACAAGTAATGAGGATACAGGAAAAGTGTTTGGGCAGATTGAGTTAGCTCTGAATGGTCAGCAGGTCAGTGGCAGTTTCAAGGGACAGGGTAGTGGAACTATAGAGGGTAGAGTTATAAATCAGAATCGACTGGAGTTTACTTGGAAGGATAATCAGCGAGGGCAAGGTAAGGGTTTCCTTAGAGTAATCGGAGGTACTCTAGTTGGGCTTTGGAGTACCCAGGATTCCAAAACAACCAGCCCTCTCCCTCTAGTCGCTACTTGGCAACTACCAACAACTATTGATACCAAAAATCTCAGTCTGTTAGATATCCAATACCTTCGCAAGCTAGGACATGAACTTGGCTCTGAAGGACGCTGTGAACAGGCAGTATCCTTATTGGAGCAGGCATTCACTTTTTATAGAAATAAACGTCAGCAAGCAACTACTTCATTGCTGGATCAAACATGGAATGCCCTCTTGGAATCATTTAGTCTGAGTTCTACTTCAATGCCATGCAACTTCCAACTTGGTGACTACGATAACCTAGTGGATAACCTAAGCCACTATGTAAATATCCAGCTTTTTCTTAAACCAGAAGCTTCGGCAGGCAGACTTTTTAGATGGCGTACAGCTAGCCTTGCTCAATACTTGAAATCTAGTTCACAACACTTGGCAATCTGGCAAAATAATTTTACTGAACTGAAGAAGTTAGTTAGTGGCAGTCACTTCATCGGTAGGATTGGTATTGGGTTGGAACAAGATGAAAAAACTCAAGCCCTGATTATCTGGAAAGTATTTAAAGGCGAACCTGCTGAAAAAGCAGGTATCTTACCTCAAGATGTATTGATTGGTATTGATGGGCATAGCACTCAAGGAGTGAATATTGATCAGGTATTGGAAAAGCTGCGAGGTGCACCAGATACACCAGTCACGGTTACTGTTCGGCGAGGCACTCAAGAAATAGATTTCAAACTTGCTCGGGGTCAAGTAGAGGTTTATCCGGTTGCTCGTCAAGCAGAATTTATTCAAGCGTTGACGTTTCGTATTAATTACTTAGCAAATTTACAAGCAAGGTTAAAGACGCAACTCGATCAACTTGCTGACATAGAGACGAAAATTTCTCAGGGGAAAGCAGAGCCTGTTCAAGCTTGGATTGCTCTAACTGAAACCCTCAAGAACCAAAAAACCCAACTAGATACTGAGACGGATGACCTCATTGCACAAAGAATGATTCTATTTAAGGGACAGACAGTGCTCATGCAAGATTCCGATGCTATTCTGCAAGCTATCCCACGAGCCTGTAATCTTAGCCAATTTAATGAGGTGAACATGAGCCAGGTAAGAGATCTGGACAAACATATTGAACAAACTCTCGAAAACAGTCGCGATTTAACATTAGCGGAAAAAACACTATTCAATGCAGATATAAATTTAGCTGCTGCTCTTTATACTCTCTCTACTAAGCTAGATTGTGAGTATAAACTGCTAGTCCAAACTGATGCAAAAAAACAATTTGAAGATAACAAACGCCAAGCCACGGACATAGCCAACCAGATGGATAGATACATCGAGCGTTGGCGGATAAAGTTAGTCGATGATGCCAAAAAAATTGACACCTTAGATAAAGGACAACCCTTTTTCCAGAAGTTAATTTCGTTATTAATCGAATTAGATGATAAAAAAGGTGCGCTAGTTACCTCAGAGAAGTCTAGGGCGAGAGCGTTCGCAGATTTGTTGGCAACTCGACTCTCTACTAATTCTGCTCAAACTAGTGCTGAATCACCAACTCTTGAACAAATTCAGCAAATCGCCAAGACACAAGCAGCTACTCTGGTTCAATATTCAATTATTGACAACGCTGGCAAGGAACCAGAGCTATTTATCTGGGTAATTCAACCTACTGGAGAAGTTAACTTTAAGCGGGTTAGCCTCAAATCCCTAGAGCAGCAGAAAGCCACTCTTAACGATTCTGCTGAAAAGATGACCCCCCTGGAATATTTAATTGCTAACACTCGTAAAGCCGTTCTTGACCAACTACTGGATAGTCAAGCAAACCCAACTCCTTATTTACAACAGCTTCATCAGTTACTGATTCAACCAATCTCTGAACTTTTACCATCAAATCCCAATGCCCACATCATCTTTATACCTCAAAAAGAATTATTTCTTGTTCCTTTTCCAGCACTCTTAGATGCTAAAGGGAAATATCTGATTCAGAAACATACTATTCTTACAGCTCCTTCCATTCAGGCTTTAGATTCAACCCATCGACTGCGACAGCAAAATGCAGGATTTTCAAAACAGAATTTAGTCGTTGGTAATCCTATATATGCAAGAAAAAATCTAGACAATCTCCCCAATTGGGAGCAGGGAGCTAAGGAAATCGCCACCCAGTTGAATACTCAAGCCATTATCGGCAGGGATGCAACTAGGTCAACCATCCTGAAGCTCCTACCCCAGGCTCAGATTATCCACTTGGCAACCCACTCAGGGTTTGACGGAGAGCATCCGTTGAAGAGTTGGATTGCCTTAACCCCAGAAAGGAGTAATGTTAATGGAGAGATTACGGCTGGCGATCTTCTCGATTTGTATGCTCCCCCAAAAGGCAGTCCTCTACATGCTGAACTAATAGTTCTTGCAGCTTGTGAAACTGGGCAAGGTCAAATAACAGGAGATGGAGTGAATGGGCTGTCTCGATCTCTAATTGCTGCTGGTATTCCGAGCGCAGTTGTTTCGTTATGGCCAGTAAATGAAGTACCAACCATCTTTCTGATGAAAGAGTTCTACAAAGATCTCCCATCTGGTAAAGCGCAGGCATTACGACAAGCTATGCTAGCAACAATGAAGGAATATCCTAAACAAATTGGAGCGTGGGCTGGATTTACACTGATTGGTGAGGCTGATTAAGAAAACAACACTTGTTTTTGCCTGGTAAGAGGGAAGCATCCCAATTTTGCAACTTGCCAAAAAAATGAACGGCAGAATGAGGTTTTCAGAGAGTCATAGAAATATTTTTACACATTTGGAAGAATTGATGTGTCAGTTGATGCGGCGACATCGATAACCTCACCGATAACCGAGACTCCTTATAAATCAAGGGTTTTAGTCTATTCCGATAACTCGATAACCAAAAAGGGTAACTTTTATAGAAATAGGTGAGGTAACAATTTTCTCATGTCACTCAGGATCAATCCCTAAAAGCTTTTCGACTTGACTCAGCAATTTATCAACTTTGCGTCTGATCTTAGTATCAGCTAGGGAATTTTTATCTATCATTACCTGACAAGCATTAGTCCAAGCTTGCAAAATTGCTTGAACATCCGACAAGTCATCATCATCTGGTGCTTTCAGTTTCCTCACTTCCTCGCGGATTGCAGATAAAGATAAATCCTCTTCTATAGCATCATTAAGTAACTCCCAACGGGCATCTTCATCTTTTATTTGAGCAATTACTTTTCCTTTTGTATATTCAATTTCTCCGCTTTGAACTGCGTCTAAAACATCTTTCGGTAAATTAAGAATACCTAAGCGATTCTTGACAAATGATTCCCATGTCATCTTGCCAAGCCCTTGAAAAATCCCAATCACTACTTGAGCCTCCTCCCCCCTCATAACGTTATGAGGACTCTTACCAGCTTCTTCATCCTGCATACGGCGTAGTAGTGAAATCACGCCTTTTGTATTCTTTTTCAGGGATACAGCTAACAAATCTAAAATCGCTTGCGTTTCCTCCACCGGATTCAGGTCTTCTCGTTGCAGATTCTCTACTAGTGCGTAGCGTCGTGCATCATCGTCGCTCATTTCCCGCACGTTCACAGGCACTTCACTTAGACCTATTTCTTTGGCTGCTCGATATCGCCGTTCCCCTGCAACCAACTCGTAGTTATCGCCTTTGGGTCTGACTAACAAAGGCTGTAAGATACCGTCTTTTCTGATTGATTCAACTAATTGTTTGAGTTTTTTGGGGTCAAAGTATTTTCGAGGTTGAGCATCAGGAAGCTTGATTTTAGCAAGAGGAATAGCGTTAGTAGTTATTGGAGCTGCTTCAGAAAAAGAATCTAATTGGTCAACAATCCCTTGTGGTTGAACAGCTTTTGTATTAGAAAGGCTTAATCGGCTAGTACGCTTGGAGTTTTTGTTCATAGCTTCTCCAACGTTTTTGCTAATTGATCAAATATTTTTAGCACTGATCTATTTTGTGCAGCTTTTGAACTTAGTGCTAAAGGAACGGCTTGTTCAGATGCTTCAGCTAATGCTGTGCAAATTGGAATTGGTGGAAGTATAGGAGCAATATCGGACAACTGATCTTCCATTGCCTCTAAAACTTCACGGTTATGGTTATTTTTAGCTACGTGGATTGTTGGCAAAAATCCCAATATTTTTAATTTAGGATTTAACCTTTTTTGAATCTTGCCAACTGTGTTTAGCAATAAATCTGTTCCATAAAACGCTTTATACTGTGTCTGGATTGGTACAAGTAGATGTGTAGCTGCTACTAGTGCCATTGTGCTTGATATTCCTAGAGATGGTGGAGAATCTATCAAAATAAAGTCATATTTTTTTGACACGAAACCAATGACATCAGATAGCCGCTGTTCTCTTTCCAGCTCTGAACTTAATTCTTGTTCGATGCTAGCTAGCCGAATATTGGTCGGCACCAAATCAACACCGTTTATGTCTTTTTTGATCACTGGTGCAAGCGACCTCATCAAAGCATGGTAGAGCGTTTCTTCCACTGCTAGTTTATGGGGTTCCACACCCATAAATGCCGTTAGAGAGGCTTGCGGGTCTAAGTCGAGAACGAGAACTCTATTGTCTCGCCTTGCTAAGTGGTAGCTTAAATTGTGAGCTACAGTCGTTTTTCCCACACCGCCTGCCTGGTTGAAAATAGGAAGAATCTTGGTATTTCGCTCTGGCATAGTTGATTTTCCCCCTTAGTTTCCAGACTACCTCATAACGTTATGAGGCTTGCTAACTCCGCTCGAATCACTCCCCCTTCCCATGTCCAGCCCGTCTTAATATCCTGACAAGGTTTGAATTGTAGCCACTTCTCACCGCTGGGAGATTCGTAAATTGATGCGATTTCAACGGCTTCTTTGCCTCCCCAAGGTGCAGTTACTTGAATCGAATCACCAAGCTTTAATGTGATGCCAAGGCTATTTGTTACTGTTGATATTGAGTCAAGCCTGGGAAGCTCTATGATTTTCTTGGGTTTTTCTTCGTCAGGTGCTCGCTCTGGTTCGGTGTTATTCGCTACCTCAATGCTCGGTTTTTCTGGCAGCGGGAGAGAGGAAGCAGCATCATCTGACACAGGCTCCTCAGTAGTTGGCGGCAAAATAACCTCATCCTTCACAGGTTTATCAACCACTGCTGGACGGTCAGGGCGTACCAGAGCCAAGATGGTTGGAGCCTGTCTATCGGTAAGTTTAGGTTGAACCGCTTTCTTTTTGCTGACTTTTGGCATCTACACCTCGAAATTTAAGCTCATTTGAATATATTCACTTTCTGTTGAAAGCATAGGTTGTACCTTGCTTCTCATTGATGGAAATAATTTCTTCAATGTATCCCAAAATTTATTGGGAACATAGCGAATTACTTTTGTAGCAAAATCAGATAAATTAATCTTGAAATTCCATCCAAAATCAGAATCTTCAGCAAAAAGTAATAGTTGAAACTCTTCTGGAAGAATGGCTGTAATCTTATTGTAAATTTTCCGAATAATTCCTTTAGTTGATTCATCAAAGCTGGAATTATATAGGATATTTAGCCGAGTGGCAGCATACCCTAAATATTCCCAATATGCTTCATTAGATGCTTGCCAATTGGTAATATTGTAAAGCTTTCTGGAGATTTTACTGAGCGCAGAACGAATAACGCCATTACAGCGCTTTACTAGGTTTTTTATCTCCGAGTAAATATCCAATAATGTATCAAAGTTATTTGCTCTTAGAGTATGCATAGTTATCAAAAGTTTTATTTTCTATAATAGCACTAATGTACTAAGAGAAGCCGTGCTTTTTATTGGTTTATAGGACTTAGTACTGCATCAAAAAATTTGTGGATTATTGACGTTTTCAGGTTCCTTTTGAAAGGTTAGGTAAATCATTGCTTCTAGTTGTTTGGGTGGAGGACAAGTAAATACATCGCTTTTCTCCACTAACCTAATGCCTTGTTTACTCAATGATTCAATGCAATCGTTTGCTGCCTTTTCAAGAAATCTGTAATCACTCCAAATTCTGATTCTGATTAGTTCTGTTGGAGGGTCAGTACTTCATCTAAATATCCCCAAGTCTTCTCTTTTGAATTCCAGTAAAAACCTTGTGAATTTAGTGCTTGGTAAAGTTCCTCTTGATGCTCACCAATAGAGATATTGAGATCATTAGCTTTTCGACAAGCACTCGCATATTCTGCAATTTGTTTTGGCACTTTTTAAGCCTCTATAAGCATAGGTACTTCATGCAGCGATTATAGCCTCTCTGCTATCAATCTCACTGAGTTGTTAAGACAATAGATTTGGCTGTGAGATATTCTTGGTAACCATCAGGTGGTTGTATTCAGTTGGGTAGAAAAACTTAATAAAGTTTTGAGTCCACTTAAGTTCCTCAAAACTGTACTCGCCACCATTCTCTCGCCGCAGGTTTGATAAATCTTCCTTGGTATTAGCCGCAATTATCGCTTCACGAATTTTACGCACTCGGTTTTTACTAGCTTGCACATTGTCTGATTTCGGGTTGGGATAAGGTATTTTTTTGTTGAATTCTTCCCAGGCTTGCTCATCCGTGTACGTTGGTTGAGGTGTGACGGGGGGTTGGTGAAGGCTAGGTGATGGCTGATGAAGAGGAGGTGAAGGCTCTGATGAAGACTCAAAACCCTTGCCATCACTGGATGGTGAAGGGGTGAAGGCATCAGAATCGCATTTATCTAATAAATGTGGGGGTTTGCAGGCATCTGGTGAAGAGAGATGGTTATTCTCATGCACTTTTATAGGGTTTTGGTCTTCACCGCCTTCACCCTCCTTATTCTGTAAGGGTTTGAGGTCTTCACCATAGGTCTTCACCGGGTCTTCACCACCCTTCACCGGGTCTTCACCAACCAAGTTGGCAAAAAAGCCTTCGACAGTTGGTATATCGTCATCTGAGCCATTTTGGCGGAGTCGTAAGCCAGTGATGCAGTTTCCAATCTTGGTGTGTACCTTCTCAATTCCTTCCCATTCCAGCGTGTCCGTACACAGGTCAACTAAAGCGCTGGAGAAAGTATTGAGATGATAGGTTTGGTTGACGTTCGCGCCCTCGCAGTAATAAAGGTAGTTCCCAAAAAGGGTTTCGGGGTTCAATTCACGTTCGCTATTCTTTCGTCCGTTACCCACAAGCGTTTTTGTGTCTGGGTCATGGATGACATTTTCGTTCACCCATGCAGCTAACGTACTGACCTGGCACTTCATCTTCCATTCTTCTTGCTTAAACTCAGGTATTAATTCACCGTTGATACCTTTGATTAAATTGGTTACATCTTCATCTTTCATTGCTAAAGCAACCCGGATAAGAGCGGGGATTTCTTTGTTATAGTTTTCCTCGGCTCTAGATGTTCGTAAGCTTTTAGGAATTGGATTAAGAAATTGAATTAAGCATAGACGCCTATCAATTCCTGTTGTATCTCCTGCAAAAACGGGATTATTACTCAGTATTAGAAGTAATCCCAGAAAGAAAGCTTCGCCACGTTTTTTATAAATTTCCCGGTATCGAACACTATCGCCACCTGTTAGTTTGAGAATTTCTTCAACTCCTATTTTTTTTCGTTCGTCTGGGAAAATAACTAACTGCTTATCAATGATGGAGGCAATTTCTGTTCCTTCGCCCAAACTAGTAAGAGAAGAGTTTTTCGTGTTAGCGCTACCGATTAATTTATTTAGAATTCGAGCGAAAGTCCCTTTGCCGGTTCCTGGTTTTCCTACCAAATGAACGAACATTTGCAAGTCAAAAAAGCGAAATTTAATGGCTCCATTTATGATTGCTAAAAGCTTTTTCATCTTTTTAGCATTACCATTCATTGCTCTATTAAGGAAATCATAAATGTGTGGGCAATTCTGAGAAAGTTGAACAAGTGGGTCAGTTGATTGGTCAATTAAGCCGTTGTAGTCAAAAGGCAAGTAAGACGTGAAGCGAAAACCGGGACTATGGTCTAGTAATTCCCCCGTTTCGTTATCCAAAACTTTATTATTGAAAGCGATGTATCGCTTGCGGTCAAAAGTTATCCAATTCTTGACTAAGAGTTTGTACTTGAGAACTTTAAGTACATTCTCAATGTAAGATGGAACTTGCCACTCTACACCTTTAGCTTCAACACTGTTAAAAACGATTTGAGCAAAAGCTTCATCTTCAATTTCATCCCAAGACTTTCCATTGTAAATCCGCCAGGTTTTTTGTTCGTTGTGAAAAGTCCACAAGGCTTGATACTGCTCAGCCAGTTCTAAGGCTAATTGTCGAGGTGATGGAGGTTTTTTGCTTTTTTTATTTTCCGAATCATTGGTTGATTTAAATTGCTTCTCCCAAGATTCAATATTGACCGCTTTTGCTAAAACATCGCGTTTAAACCTATCAGGTGTGTGATTTTGAATATAATCATCCATGCCTTTGTTTTGATTTTTGAAACTATCATCTATTGACCATACCCCTGTTGCCGAGTAAACCGGAACACCAAATAAACTCAACTGCTTTGCAAGTTTCAGTTGAGCAGAGATAACATTTTGATTGGTAGCAGCATCTGCATCAAAAGCAATGATGAAGCCAAATCCAGCTTTAGCCAACTTCTCTAAGGCTGGTACTAAATAGCGTTTCCCTTGCAAATCGGCTTGGGCACTGGTCAGTCCCATCTCAACTCCCAATAAGGCTATTGTGGGAATTCCGTTTGAGCACCCAGCGATCGCCTTCGCTACTCCTTCAGTGATGAGTAAGCAAGGATGTCCCTCAATGTGATAACACTGCTGTTTTAGAGTTTCTAGGTTGTTCCAGTACTTAAGGTCGCTAGGATGGTTTGGCAAAATGGCATCATAATCGATGCCCCTGGCTGTTAAGTATTTTGGTTTGGCTTTGCATTTTAAGTCGAGCCGCCAGGGCTTATCAGGCCGGAACTGACCTTGAAGGTTTGCGCCTTCGATCCAAACACCCGCAGACTGAACGGGGTAACCCAGAAGAGACTTGGCTTCCTCGGCGCTTACCGACGAGATATTAGCGAAAACCCAGTTCGCATCTAGTCCCCGATCCTGTACCCAGCTCTCGTAATGCTTTGCTGATAAGCTCCGCTTGGTTTGACTTTTTTGCGTATCTGCTGCTGGCTGGGTGGTAGTGATTTGAGCCGCTGGGGAACTTTGTTCTGTATCGACTACTGGTAAGGAAGTTTTTTCTTCGATTGTGTTTTTCATGGTGTGCCTTGTGTTGGTGGCACAGCATCATGCTTTATTCGGTTGTCCGGATTTGATTTCTGGAGCTGGAGCGCTTACGCTAGGAAGTAATATGGTGTTTTTGTGTTAGTTCTTTGTGTGAACTGTCCTTGGTCTTGGGTTTGCTATCTTGAGTCTTGCTTAGCGTAAGTTAGCGTAAGTGCGTCAGTTATAGAGCAAATCTCGGTCTAAGAAGTTTAAGCAGTGAGCTGACACCTTTTCATATGTGTGATGTTTTTCATGGGTGTCCAATTCATGCTAATATCAAGATGAATTGGATGTGGATAGACAGCACGAATCCTGTGACCTTGGTATCAGTTTTGGTAGTTGTGGCCTGGTAACCTTAGTACCGTAACTGATTGAAATCACACAAATCGTCTGAAGCCAATCGTTATAACAAAATCGATTATGTAAAACCCATAAGAAAAACCTCGAAAGAACATTTGCTTTGATTTTACATCATTTAGAGTCTCAGGTGGTAAACCTGAGATTTTTTTCATTTTACAGAATATTCTCGATTTTTGATACTCGCTCCTAGCAAGAGGTAGTGTTCAATGTTGACTAAGTTGTTCAACTTTTGCAAGTTGTGCCAAGATAATCCAGCAAGGTACTGCCTTTTCAAGAAATCTGCTAACTCTCCTTTGTTTGTTTACTTTTTTAACTTACTGATGCGTAAAATCTTTATCCACCAAGGCTTTCATTGTTACAACTTGACAAGTTTATTTTTAGCACGGTTAAAATTCCCCAACAAGACTTTTATTAGCTTGGTCATGTGTTGAATGTATTAATTTGCATTCCACTGAATTCCTTACTACGCATGGACGCGCATTAGTTTGTTTGAATTAGGAAATAGCGTATTTATTGTCTGTCTTTTCTTTATTGTCTGTTTTTATTGGCTTCTTCTTTTAATAAAAATGCGAAGTGCAGTTATCTGTGGTACTGCACTTCGTAGTATTCTTGCTGGACTAGGATTACTGCGCTGCTGGCTCATTTGAGAGCGTAATACTCTTGTAGGAGGAATTGTCACACTTTCGCCAACAGTATCAGCAATCGTGCAGAACCTTACGCTAAGGCTGAAAAGCTTTACTGATAAGCATTCTGGCTATCGACATTTCTGTCTCTCAGAAGCCTACCAATTGAACTCTAAGTTATTTGGTACAGCAATTGGTTACGAATTTTCAAGGGTTTGAAGCTTCTAATTTTCAACAGGTTCAATTGGTACACCTGGAGCCGAGAGCAAGCGCGTAAGTTTCTGTTCGGATGATACTCAAACCCCTCTTGCCAGCGATAGCAGCGACCCACATTGGGTAACTTTCCTGTGCTTGCTCAAGTTTGTTAAAGACTTTTGGTTTTACTTTCATTGTGATAATTTGACCATCGCAGTCGAGGTCGAATTCTTTCCAACCGTTCTCAACGGTTGGTTCACCACCTCCAATGATTGCGTCAATTCGTTCTTCCGAGCTATTAATTGCATCCGTAAACATCTCTATGCAATCGGTACGATGTTCGCGGACAAAATCAGCGATGCGTTTCCTTGTCAGGCTTATTTGTTTCCTCCTTTGTACTTGGATTACCAATTAGAAGACTGAGTGCTGTCCAAATAAATTGAGCTAATTGCTGTCGAGAGTAGCAAGGAAGAGCATCGATAACGCTTTTGACGCTAGGTATTTCTTCTGTTGAGGTGACAATTGCGTCATCCCGGTCAACTGGAATGCTCCTAGCCCAACGTTCAATTACCTCGCTAATCGACAAGCCAATTTGTTCAGCACGGTTTTTTGCCAGTCTTTTACCCGTGGGGGTAAGACTGACGTTGATTTTCTCTGTCTTCTGTTCCTCCCAGTCGTTCTGAGGTTTGCCTTTGTGTGGTCTGACCATGCACCAATATTAATCCCTGGCGCATTACTTCCGAAAGAGCTTAAGAAAGCCTTTGTAAAGAAGTTATGCGCTAGTTGACAAATCTGGCGCATAAGTTTATTGTAGCGTATAAGTTGATGTGAATCTCAACCAACTCACATCCGACTCACACCCAAATTCTTGTAAGCCTTGTATAACAAAGGATTTACATTGTTTTACAACAAAGCTTAGATGTAGCTGCGGTGTGAATTAACCAAATAACTCACACTGACTAGGAATTCACACCATGCGATGAAAAAAACCGCTGAAACACAGTTGTGGCAAACTGTTGAGATACTTTTCGAGCATTTTACTGACAAGCCAACCTACACCAGGCAGGAAATCGCCAAAGGATTAGGAGAGGTTCATTTCAACACCATTTACAAAGACGAACTGTTGTTAATCGAATGGTGCGAACCTTACGCGCAATCTCTGCGAAGAAGGCAAAGATTGCAACCTTATCAGGTCTGGCTGTTGACTATCTGCCGAATCATTGTTTGCCACTACGGAAAAGATGAAGCGATTGCCTTCTTTTTCAATAATTCCGAGAGACTAACACGAGACAAATTTGAGCATTTTAGGAGAGCAAAAAATGAGCGTATTAACAAAGCAAAGTGCATACACGCTGCTTAATTTGAAGAGTGTTGAGGAGTTGAATAGAGCACTAACAGAACTAGCTAATCATCTACAAAACCAGGGCAAAGAAGTGCCAGACGAAATGGCGAATTCTACAGCACACGAAAGCATTTCTAAAGCACACTTAACACTGCTACGCGATTACAAAAATGGTAAATTAAGTGCAACAGCATTGCCTCAGCCAAAAAACAATGAACTCACTGAATCAGTGGCGGAAACGGCTTTGACTGTAACTGACGATGACGTACTTGAATTAGCTGAAACAACAGGAGTTGACCTCGATGTAGTAATGTCTGCCGCCGCTCACGTTGAGGATTTAGAAGCTCTCGTGAAATGGGTTGAAGCTTATCAGGAATTGGAATCTGAGCAAGCCATTAAGGAGAGCGCCCGTCAACAATTCGAGTTAGATCAGCTACGTAAAAAAGAATCAGAATTAGCTGAGCGTCTTAACTCTGCACTAACCAAATCAACGCCAAATGTCAAGCAAATCCGTCAACGCTTAGGTGTAACAGTTCCACAAAAAGTGACCACATTAGGGAAGTGGAATGGAAAAGTTAACGACCCAAACGAACCGGATTTTTTGAAGAAGGCGAGAG
>DATNQL010000327.1:0-6810 GCA_036704025.1 Stenomitos sp. | reverse complement strand
TATCGGTCAATGGCGACACCCGTAGGACGCTGTGTGATCTCTGGATGCACTTCATAATAAGTACGATAAATCTGCCGAGCTGACCTCAGTAAAACAGGGTCTAGCAATACCGGGATATCCATCCGCTCTATGTAATTTTCTGGCCATTGCTGTGATGATGTATATACCACCCGCCTACCCCTATTAATTAAGCTCGACTTTAATCCAACAGCGCAATTACAGCAAGAGGCTTGAGCGCGTTTACGCGGCAAGCGCCAGTTTGATGATTCAGCCTGCCGATAGTGCCTGAATCAGGGCATTTCCCATCGCTCGGCAACCCAACAGGTTCATTCCTTCTGACATGATGTCCCCCGTGCGATCGCCTTGATCCAAAACCCTGAGTACGGCTTGCTCAATTCTGTCAGCCGCCGTCGGCTGATTTAAACCATAGCGTAGCATCATTGCTGCACTGAGAACCTGAGCTAAAGGGTTAGCTTTATCTTGTCCAGCAATGTCGGGGGCAGAGCCATGAACGGGTTCAAACAGCCCAGGCCCTTTTTCGCCTAAACTAGCGGAGGGTAACATTCCGATACTACCGGTGAGCATTGCAGCGGCATCTGAGAGAATATCTCCGAACAGATTGCCTGTCACAATGGTGTCAAACTGCTTCGGTGCCCTTAAAAGCTGCATAGCAGCATTATCAACATACAGGTGAGAGAGTTCTACATCCGGATACTCAGTGGCGAGTTGAGTCATGCGATCGCGCCATAACTGGGATACTTCCAGCACATTGGATTTATCCACCGAGCAGAGTTTTTTCCCACGTTTTCGAGCGGTTTCAAACGCTACCCTGCCAATTCGGTCAATTTCGGCTTCGGTATAAGCCATGGTATTGACGCCTCGCTTCTCACCCGTTTCTGTGGTAAAGATACCCCTGGGTTGACCAAAATAGATCCCACCCGTGAGTTCTCGCACCACCATAATATCAACGCCCTCAACCACTTCTCGTTTTAAGCTTGAGGCATCAATGAGTTGAGGTAAAATCGTCGCGGGTCGTAGATTGGCAAATAAACCCAAACCCGCTCTCAGTCCCAACAATCCGGTTTCAGGGCGTAAATGCCGAGGGAGTGTATCCCACTTGTAACCGCCAATCGCTGCCAATAAGACAGCATCACTGTTACGGCAAATTTCCAGCGTTTGGGCAGGTAGAGGTTCGCCGGTGGCATCAATGGCTGCCCCCCCGATTAAGGCTTCGGTGAATTCAAATGTGATATTGAGCTGTTCACCGACAACCTTTAAGACATCTACCGCGACTGCCATGATTTCCGGACCAATGCCATCACCTGGCAAAAGAGTAATACGGTAATGTTGTGCCATGCTGGTTATTTGCTCCGTAGATGATGCGAGACGTGAAATCGGGAAACAGCGGGTAACCCCAACCGGTTTATTATCATAGCGGGGAAAGGAACGGTTTCAACCACTCGCCACATTTTCCTCTGGGTTGTTTGTGCATAAGCTCCTGCCAGAGAGGCTCAGGAAAGGATAGGATTGGCGTTAATTGGGGACTCGTACCGTTTGGCAGAAGTTTTCTACCAGTTCTGCTGTTCTTGTTTGCTTCTCATCTGTCGGAGACGGGCGAAATACCTCAATCTTCTTGCATAAGTGTCGAACGGCAAGGAGATAAATATTATTACCAGGTAACCACACTTGACATAGAGTCAGCCCTCTCTTGCATTGGAGACATCATTGAATGGAACTAAAATGGCTAAATCAACTGGGCGAGTTGAATCCGCAACTGTTTCGGGAACTAAAAGGTCAACTTACTACCCGAAACCTCTATTTGGTAGTCATTACCTCCTTAGCCTGTCAACTCCTCCTCCTGGGCAGTCAGATTGGCAGCAATATCGGTGGCGACAGCACGAATAGCTGGTACATCCGATGGGAGGGTGTGTTTGAAATGCTCAACTGGATACTGCCCTTTCTCCTACTAACGTGTGGGGTTTACCTACTCATTAGTGATTTGGGCAAAGAAGAGCAGCGCGGCACTCTTAACTTTATTCGCTTGAGTCCACAGTCGAGTCAAAGCATTCTGTTTGGGAAAATGCTAGGAATTCCGGCTGTACTCTTTTTAGGAATAATTCTCGCCATTCCATTGCATTTTGGCTCTGCCTTAGCTGCCCATTTCTCCTTAGGCTGGCTCTTGGAAATGTATCTCCTCTGGGGTGTCGGTTGTGGTTTGTTCTATAGCAGTGCGTTCCTAATGACATTACTCTATGGAGCGAAAAGCGGAATTCAAGCCCTAGCTTGGAGTTGTAGCGTGTTAAGCTTCATGGGCGGATGGGTTTATCTTTATGTGATTACCATCATTTTTGATCGCTTTGGGTGGAGTTATGGGTTAGGAAACTGGTACTGGTTCTCGCTACCCGTGGGATATGAGCCACAACTCATTTTTCTCTGGATGCTGATTACTTTGAGTGTGGCAACCTACTGGATTTGGCAAGCCGCTAATCGAATTTTTCGCAACCCAAATTTCACCCTGGTGAGCAAGTCACAAAGTTACTGGTTAGTCGGTAGTATTCAAGTGTGGCTGTTAGGGTTTTTTGTCCTACCCATGAATGAGGTTGTCTCCGATTATCAAATCTTTTTGGGTGGACTCATTGTATTTTTTTTCAACCCTTTAGGATTCCTCTCCCTAAGTGGGGTGTTGTCTCCTCGTCCTCAAGCCTTGCGAGATTGGGCGCGCTATCGACACACCAGCCATTTTAGTGACACAGGTTTATTTAAGCACTCTTTAATACAGGATTTAATTTGGGGTGAAAAGAGTCCGGCATTAGTGGCGATCGCGATTAATTTTATTCTTACCGCTGCAATTTGGTTACCTGGGATTGTACGGGTAATCGGACAGGTTAAGTCGAACCAGGATTTCACCCTTCCCATGGCACTTTTGGGTTTACTCCTAACTCTCAATGTCATTTTAATTTATGTAGCGATCGCCCAAGTCATGATGTTTATGAGTCGATGGAAGCAATCGGCTTGGATTGTTGGTACGGTAGGGGTTTTAGTCGGAGGGTTATTGGCTATTTGGGCAACCATGGGCATGAGTCCCCTAGACTTGCCGTTTTTGTGGCTGCTGTCACCTTTACCCATCGTTGCTTTTACCCATGCCTCTGCCACAACTCTTTTCCTAGGTTTTCTGACTCAACTGGGTATACTCGGAGTATTAACTCTACAGTTGAAGCGACAATTCCGAAAGTTGGGTGAATCTACCTCAACGGAGCTTTTTACTCCGTCACCTTCCCTACCCTTCAGGGGCTTGAAATAAAAGGTTCCAGCTAACTCAAACCCAAAGTTTTATAGTTGAGAAAACGCGTATGGCTTTACCTAGAATCTATCAAATCGGTGAATGGAATCCGCAACTCTTCAGAGAAATCAAAGGGCGTCTTGTGCCCCGCAATATTCTGATTGCCACAGCCATTGCTCTTGTCAGTCAACTCATATTACTGATGAGTTTCTCTAGTCTGCTACCGGTGCCGAACAAGAGCGCCACGCCTATATCCCACCGATATTGCACAGGTACAGCCCCAGAGTACACTCCCCCTCTCTGCCTGACAGATGGCTTCAAGAGTTTTGTGATTAACTGGTCACTGTGGTGGAAAGATGTATTTGTTTGGCTGAGCATTATTGGCATTTTTGCCCTGTTAGTCGTTGGCACCTATATGCTGATTGCTGACTTAGCCAAAGAAGAACGTCGTGGCACACTGAACTTTCTGCGCCTCACGCCTCAATCCAGCCCAAGCATCTTGATGGGAAAAATGCTTGGAGTCCCAATGTTGCTCTATTTCGTAGGTTTTTTGGCTCTACCTTTACATTTTGTCGCTGGGTTGTCGGGTGGAATTTCTTTCCCTCTGATTTTGGGTTATTACGTTGTCCTCGGTGCCAGTTGCTTATTTTTCTACAGTGTGGCATTGCTATTGGGCTTAGTCGGCAAAGGGTTCGGGGGTTTTAAAGCTTGGTTCGGTAGTGGTGTGGTGCTGATGTTCCTATTTTTGATGACAACGATGCTCATGAGTAGCAGCTATGTCAGCCATTCTCCCTTCGACTGGTTAATGCTGTTTAATCCAGAGATTGTATTGCCCTATTTAATGGGTTCCTATTCTCTCGATGCTTCCTCGACGGCGCATTACAGTTCTACCCTACAACTAAAAAGTTTGAGCTATTTCTTTCTGCCTGTCGGGAGCAGCTTTTGGAGTATTGGGGGTTTGATGGTACTCAACTTCGGGTTGTGCACTTACTGGAGTTGGCAAGCTGTCAAGCGGTGTTTCCATAATCCCACGGCGACTCTCTTGGGTAAGCAACAGAGTTACTGGCTGACGGCTGGCTTTGAAGCGATGATGCTTGGGTTTGCTCTGAACCCGGAAATTGGGGAATGGAAAAGTTATAACCGAGGTGCGTTTGATAATTTTCAGCTTATACTCGTGTTTAATCTGCTGCTGTTTTTGGGTCTGATCGCCGCGCTAAGCCCACAACGACAAGCGATGCAAGATTGGATGCGTTATCGCCACCAACACGGTGGTGCTCCTAAAAAGGGCGTAATGTTGGATTTAATTTGGGGTGAAAGAAGCCCATCGCTGGTAGCCGTCGCACTCAATTTAGCGATCGCCTCTTCCATGTTGTTACCTTGGATCTTGTTATGGCCTAACAGTGAACTGAAAATTCCAGCCGTTTGGGGGCTATTCGTCAGTTTGAGCTTAACGCTGGTTTATGCGGCGGTTGCCCAATTCATGCTCTTGATGAAAACACCAAAACGTGCTATATGGGCGGCGGCAAGTGTGGGAGGATTAATTATTGTCCCCCCCATCATTTTCGGATTCTTGTCGATGACACCGATGAACAACCCTGGGGTGTGGCTATTTTCAGCCTTTCCTGGAGCCGGTTTAGAGTATGCGACTGGCATCAGTGTGTTTTTTGCGGTTATCGGTCAATCGCTGGCGTTTGGGCTGTTGAGCTTCCGGTTCAAGCGACAGTTGCAAAAAGCTGGGGAATCGGATCTCAAAGCACTGCTTTCTGGGCGTTCTTCCGTAAAACTCCGTTAAACCTCAAACGTGAGCATTCGCCGCAGGGGTGACCCAAAAATCGCCCCTGCTAATCGGTGAATGCTACTCCTTGGAGAACAGGGATAGAACAGATTACCAATACGCCAATCCACTTAGAATGATTTCAAGACTGTTGTCTTGTTATCTTGACTAATGGCTGAACCAATTCCACCGATTACACTCCCCCCTCCCCAGAATGCCCAGCAAGAAGGAGAATGGCTGCGAGAGGCTCTTGTCACCTGGCTCGATCACGAATTTATCCCAGAGCCAGTGAATCAGCAGATAGCCCGAAGGGCATCCCAAATCTTTGTCCGCCAGCGAATGGAGGGCGAAAATGATTTGGGATCGCTGGTGATTGCGATTTTAACTGAAATGCAAGCGTTTGACTTTCGCGAGAGCTTTTATAGCGAGTTTGCGATCGCTAATGCCGTCAGTGATTTACTATTGCAAAGCTTGGGCATTGACCGCTGTTGTGGCAATTAGGGGTTGAAGGTTGAAGGTTGAAAGGTTCAGAAGAATCTTCTAACTGACAACTTGCTCTCCCTGCAACCTGCCAACCGAATAACCTACCAGCTAGACTTGACAACCCCAGGCAACAGACCTTGGTGTGCCCATTCCCGTAGCACATGGCGAGATAGTCCAAAATCGCGGTAGTAAGCACGCGGACGTCCCGTGACCCAACAACGGTTCCGTAGACGGTTCGGCGAACTGTTGCGAGGCAATTGTTGCAGCTTGCGATGAGCTTCTAACTTCTCGCGCTGAGTGGTCGCATTTTCAAATTGCGCTTTGAGTTCTTCTCGCTTGTCAGCATACTTATCAATCAGCTTTTGGCGCTTTTTTTCGCGCTCAATCATGCTTTTTTTCGCCATGAATTTTTGAGGTTCCTAGAGTCCAGAAAAGACAGCATCTTCCATCTTATCCGATGGCTTCACTTCGTTGCAGGCAAAGAGGCAGTGGATTTTACCAGAGTTACTTTGGCAGGCGGGGAGTCTGGTAGCCCCGCACTAGGGCATAAATCGGCAAGAACACAACTCTCACACAGCGGTTTTCGCGCCTGACAAATCGCCCTACCGTGATAAATCAGCCGAATTGACCAATTTTCCCATTCCTCTTGAGGCAACAGCCGGATCAAATCTCGCTCAATGCGAATCGGGTCGGTATGTTCAGTCAAACCGAGTCGATGGCTGAGGCGCTTGACATGAGTATCCACAGTAACACCGGCATGGATACCATAAGCATGAGCCAGAACGACATTAGCCGTTTTACGAGCCACTCCAGGCAAATTTAAGAGTTCTTCCATGCGTTTGGGCACTTCACCCCCAAACTCGGTCATAATCATGCGGCAGGCTCCTTGAATATTTTTCGCCTTGTTGCGATAAAAGCCAGTGGAACGAACTAAGGTTTCAAGTTCTTCTAGTTTGGCGGCGGATAGAGCCACGGCTGTGGGAAAACGGCGAAACAATTCAGGTGTCACCTGATTCACTCGCTCATCGGTACATTGCGCCGAGAGGATGGTGGCGACTAACAACTGTACAGGTGTTTCGTAATTCAGCGTACAGGGTGCTTCTGGATACAAACGCTTGAGGCGAATCAATATTTCGATGGCCCGCTGCTGCTTGGCGGCCCATTTACGAGTGATGCTCATATTGTGTAGGGGTAATGGGTAATGGGTAATGGGTAATGGGTAATGGGTAATGGGTAATGGGTAATGGGTAATGGGTAATGGGTAATGGGTAAT
>DATNQL010000326.1:0-13909 GCA_036704025.1 Stenomitos sp. | reverse complement strand
CAAAAGGTTAATTCTAGTGGCTATCGTTTGGCTAATCAAGATTTTATCTGGGCTTCTAATAAAAGGGCAGCTGAAGAAGGAATCACTCTACTTTATGCCTATCGCCTTACAGGCAATCCAGAGTACATGAGAGCCGCCGTTGACCAGTTGGATTATCTAATAGGGCGAAATCATTTTAATAAATCATTTATTACAGAGGTAGGCTCCAACTCAGTGCGGAATGTTCATCATCGGATAGCCCAAGCCAAAAAAATTGTAATTCCCGGTTTGATGGTGGGTGGACCTAATGCTCAAGCAGAGGATGGAATTGCACCGAAAGGGTTGGGACCTTTGAGCTATCTAGATGATGAGCGGTCTTATGCCACAAATGAATATGCGATTGATTACAATGCTTCTGTGATTGGACTGATGGGAATGTTAATGGCAGAAGCGAAGTGAATTTCAAATTTTTATATAGCAAAAGGCAGAGCGGAGCTTTAGTGAGGACAGAGGGCAAAAGGGAGAAGGGAAAAGATTGACGAGTCTTGGTTTCAGTATTTAGCTTTGTCCTAATTGTCTTGGCGACTGCGATAAAATACATGGCAGGAGTAATCTTGACCCTAAGTCGAACAATTACTCCTGCTGTGCCTTAACAAAAGATGGAGCGGTTTTTGGATATCCCTCTTAGTCCATCTGAAATTAGGAATCGAGATTCGCCAAAATCAAGTCCCCAGAAGATTAACCGATGTTGACTTTAACCACTTTAGTCTTTTCGGCTTCAACTTTTGGTAAGATCAAGCTCAAGATGCCATTCTTATAATCAGCTTGAACCTTGTCATTTTGAATGGGAGTCGGTAACGGAATGACTCGCCTAAATTGACCGTAGCGGAATTCGCTGCGAGTAACACCTTTTTCCTCCGACTGAGTTTCAGATTGACGTTCCCCGCTAATAGATACGGCTTCAGCCGTCACATGTACATCTAAATCTTTGGCTTCCATACCGGGAACTTCCAGTTTTAGGTGAATCGCTTCTGGAGTTTCGCGAATTTCCGCAGGAGGGATAAAGGCGGTTCCCATGTTTTCCTGGGTAGTAGGAGTGGGCGAAAGACTATCAAACAAACGGTTCATTTCCCGTTGTAGGCTGTCAATTTCCCGAAAGGGTTCCCAACGAATCAGTGCCATAGCTGTTTCCTCTTAATTGTTGATGTTGTGGTTTCAGAGAATACAGTTCTAAATACCTGTTTCTGATATCTAAAGTATTGCAGAGATTCAGAGGTCATCAATTCGGCATTGACGATCGAGTTGTTCGTAATTCCCGAACTCAGATTGACGCCGGGAAGGCGATTCATTTTACTGGTGTGTCATTTGTAGTACTTGTATGAAGCCAACAGAGCTAGTACAAGAAGGCAGAAGAAAAAAGGCAGAAGGCAGAAGGTAAGAAAGTTTGTACAGTCAGCTTTTTAAGCTTTTTCCACTGGATCGTTATTTCTGCCGTGCTGCACTAGCCTCCTTGGCAAGACAAACACAGCTCAGTTTGAATGAGCGATCGCAAGAATATTGTTAAAATAATATGTATTCATTTCAGCTCTCTCTAACATGATTGGTATATGTAGCCATAGAGGTTGAGCTTTCATTAATATCAGCGCACGGTAACCAAGAATAAAAAAACAATTAAATACAGGGAGCAGTTTGCCATGATACGTCGAATCCTTCTCATTTTAGGAACCACAGCAGTCATCACTGGCTTAGCCTCAACAGCCAATGCTCAGTCTACTAACCCGTCTAGCTCAAACAACAGCTCAGTGACGCTGTCGGGTCAATCTCTGCGTGCTATCAAAAATCGATCCATTTCCGACGATTTCCAAAACTTTTTCAGTGGGACTTCCCAAGGAGGAGAATATCCTACGACCACAAATGTGGGTCGAGTGACCCAATCGCCCTCCAGCTCTCCGATTGGTGATGGGGTGGAAGTGCTTTTCAATGATACTCTCGATCCGAATAATCCTTTTAGCTTTCCCAATTCGGGATATACCAATGACAGCAGACAGCTAAGGGTACTCGTTCGTTGAGGCCGAACTTGACCGACCTATAACGACATGAGTACTTCAGGATGTTCCGTTCTTTTCCCAACGGATCGGGAAAGAACGGAGCGTTTTTTTGATTAAGCCTTTTGTTTGTCAGTTTGCTTCTATCTCAAAATAAAAAAATATATAGGGCTGTAATGCTCTGTGAATAAGCTTTCCAGTCCTATATAGCCCAAGTCTTTTCTCTAAATTCGGCATTTTTCCCATGACATCGGAACCATTTGCCTCACTGCTGTGCTACATTCATAAGTGAGAATAAATTCGGTTGCAGTGTTTGTTTATAGTATTGATAGGCTTTTTCCTTTTGGTCTTGGCAGGCTTCTCTCCGAAATCTAAATCTCTACACATCCCAGATTTTGGAGAAAATCTATGTCAATTTATGTAGGCAATTTGTCTTACGACGTTACGCAAGAAGACCTTAATGGTGTTTTTGCAGAGTATGGTTCAGTCAAGCGGGTTCAGCTACCTACTGACCGTGAAACAGGTCGTGTCCGTGGCTTTGCGTTTGTAGAAATGGGCGCAGAGGCTGAAGAAGCGGCTGCCATTGATGCATTAGATGGTGCTGAATGGATGGGTCGTGACTTGAAAGTTAATAAAGCCAAGCCTCGTGAAGACAGAGGATCTTTTGGTGGTGGTGGAAACCGGGGAAACAATAGCTTCTCTCGCCGCTACTAAACTCAATCGCTCTCGCCTCAGTGAGTTCATATTTGTCTTGCTCAGCGATGCAGGGCTAGCTAAAAATTAAGCTGAATCAGTCTCACAGATTGGATTCAAGCCATAAAAGGTTTAGGCATAACGGCTTAAACCTTTTTTGTTTAAGACTTTGTTTAAGACAGAAAGAAAGCGCCCAAAACATCCCCCAGCCGGCGCTGGGAGACGCTCTAGAAGAGGCTGTCTGTTATGTTACTAAAGTGGGAACGCCGATCTCAACAGCGGATGAAGATAAGGACATTCCTGATCGCTATCGAGTTGGTTAGACGGGTTATGGCGTTTGACAAAATTGATAGCTTTATCGGCTTGAGCTGGAGACATTTTTGTGATCGAGCCGATCTTTAGATATTTGCACTCAGTGATTTGTGATGTCATAGCTCGACGTGTACTCAAACGAACGAAATTGTACTTATACTTATTGTTCCCACCCAGGAGTAGGGAGTATCAGCAAGCTTTGAAAAAGAATTGCATCAGCTCAGCTTGCCCAGAAATAAATAGAACAGTCATCGTAATCACCCATTCAATGAAAAGATGCTGACTTTTGATCAGGGTCTAACACGGCTGTGGGAAACTATCAGTACTATAGGTACTAACAATCGCCAGCTAAACCATGACCGATCGCACACCTGCCTATATTCTCGCCCTCGACCTCGGTACTACAGGCAATCGGGCGATTCTGTTCAATGCTGAAGGCGAAATTGTTAGCCAAGCTTATAAAGAACTAACTCAGTATTACCCACAACCGGGTTGGTTAGAACATGACCCCAGAGCGATTTGGGACGATACGTTGTGGGCCATGCAGACGGCATTGCAAAAGGTGGGAGTAGCAGCGTCTGCTGTCGCGGCAATCGGGATGAGTGTGCAGCGAGAAACCTGCTTGTTATGGGACAAAACGACAGGGCGACCCTTGCATAATGCGATTGTATGGCAAGATCGTCGCACAGCCCCCTTGTGCCATCAGTTGGCTGAGCAGGGTTATGGGGCTGAAATTAGCGATCGCACCGGCTTAATCCTCGATGCTTACTTCTCTGCTACTAAGCTGGCTTGGTTACTCGAGCATATTCAACAACAGCAAGACCCCCCGATTGACCTCGATAACGTCCTGGCTGGAACCATTGATACTTGGATTCTCTGGAACTTGACAGGAGGGCAGGTTCATGCAACAGAACACAGTAATGCCAGCCGCACGATGTTGATGAATCTGGCAGAACAGCAATGGGATAGTAAGCTGTTAGAACTCTTCGGTATTCCAGGGCATCTGATGCCGAGAATTCAGCCAAGTTTAGGGCTATTTGGTTACACCCAGCCTGAGTGGTTGGGAGATGCGATACCGATTACGGCGATGTTGGGCGATCAGCAGTCGGCGTTATTTGCTCATGGTTGCAATCGCCCCGGTTTGTTGAAGTGTACTTACGGGACAGGATGTTTCCTCATTGCTCATACCGGTGAACAGTTGCCCCGATCACAAAATCAACTGCTCTCCACCATCGCTTGGACACAGCCAGAGATTGAGGGGGACGTCGTCGAGGAAAATCCTCCCCATTCCCCGGATTACAAGGTTGGCTATGCCTTGGAAGGCAGTATCTTTACCACCGGAGCCTGTATTCAGTGGTTGCGAGATGGCATGAAGCTGATTACGGCGGCAGCGGATACGGAACTAATGGCGCAACGAGTCCCAGATAATGGCGGTGTTTACTTTGTCCCGGCACTCAGCGGATTAGGTGCACCCCACTGGGATATGAGTGCCAGAGGAGCATTCTTTGGGATTACGGGTGGGGTGCAGCGGGAACACATGGTGCGATCCGTACTGGAGGCGATCGCATACCAAGTCAAAGAAGTCGTACAGGCCATTCATCAGGATACCAGTACCGAAATTGCTCGGTTAAAAGTAGATGGGGGAGCCTGTCAGAATAACTTTTTAATGCAATTTCAAGCCGATGTCTTGGGTATTCCTGTAGAACGTCCAAAGGTACTCGATGCCTCCGCTCAAGGAGCCGCCTTTGCGGCTGGTTTGGCGGTGGGATTTTGGCAAGATTACACGGCACTCACGTCGAGTCGCCAAATAGATCGCATCTTCCAGCCCGGTGAAGGGGTTACCCAGGCGCAAGGGTGTTTTCCCACCTGGCTCGAAGCGGTTGAAAGAGCTAAGCACTGGGTAAAATAACACTTTCAAAAGACGACAAGACGTGGCGGAACAGAGCTAGTCTCAGCGACGTTCTCTGTTGCCTGGATGGCTTTCAACACCACGATTTGCTCTAATCTCTCTGAGTAATATGAACAGTTTGATTCGTGCTGCCCCCTGAATGCCATGTTCATCAGCAAATCGCTGAATATTTTGCATCTCTTCTTGGGTGAATCCGCTCGTCTGATGGTGTGCTGTGGGAAATAAGTTTTCGTTAGACTTCGTTTCAATACTCATTGACTGCCCTCTCCTACTAATCACAATTAACTCTGCGCTTTCAGAGTAGCTTTGGCATAGTTTGCCCTGCATCAGTTGCTTTCAGCCGTTATTACCAAATCCTTGTTTTATAAGCACCTAAATTCCTGAACTTGGCTAATTTAATTCTAACAGAGATAAAACAAATTTTGGTAGAGTTAAAACATCGCCCATCCGGATTTAACTGAGAAAATCTTGGTGCCAATTGTGCAAAGTAGCGAGGTTTAATTCATTAAGTAAACAAAGGATTGTAAAATATCCTTCCCAAAAAGAGAGTTTCACAAATTTTTCACAGTCATTTCATAGACTAAAAACTACTGCTTCTATGCCCTTACCCTTGGAAGATCAGGGAGGGCATTTTTTTATTTAATTTTTTATGTTGTTGCTTTTATTTTTAAGTATTTCACAAAAATTTCACAACCGATGAGTAGATTGTTACTTGGAAGCTTTTGGACTACTAATTTGCCCTCCTTCCGTGCTTGGGGGGCAGTTTTTTTTTACTGACTTCCACCCCAATGCCTAGGCAACCGTCTAACTGAGCTGATACTAAGGCACTGGTAGATGCCCCTTAACCTAGATGTAACTGATTGTGGGTGGCAGCCGACCATGGAGTATCAATATTTTGAGCCAATGTCCTATGTTGGAGTACCTACGATACAACGGGGTCATTACTCTAACTCGAGCAGCTTACGTCTAGCGCTTGGCAAAGATTCCTAATCCGAAATAACAAGACTGTAGTGAGCATTTTTCCATTTTCACCGTGATCTGATATCGGTCCTCTGAGGGTGGCTTAAAGGTGACGACAGCAACAGGATCAGCCGTGGGAGTGACCATAATACTTTTGCCATCCTTGTCTTTAATCGCCAGTCTGATCTGATCACAATTGCGATCGCACACCGCAACGAAACTATACTCGCGATTCGGATAGAGCAACACGGTTTTGGGGGCTTCTGCTTTGCGAGCCAACTTCGCCACATTAGGAGGGAACGATAGCTGATAGCCCTCATCTTTGGCGGTGTTAATGGCATGTTGAAGCTGATTATTCACTTCTTGCTCATATGGCTCTAGAGGTCTGGCGGTTGCCGCTCTATTGAGCAGAGTGCTAAACAGCACAGCGATAGTCAGAAAAATGAGAGGCTTAATCTTCATTGCATTTTTTGGCTGTTCTAAACATCTATAAAACGTGTCAATTAGAGGGGATTTTATCCTCCGTACACCGTAGACTAATACAGGTCTATATGGCGCAAGCCTCCACAAACCACCGTCATATTGTATGGGCAATAATGAGTCTGTTAAAGTTTCCCTACATCCGCTCTTGGAAGCAATCTGGATCATTGGCTTGCTAGCTTACATCACTAACAGCTCTCTAAACTGTCCTGAAACGCTGATAGACAAGTTCGGAGGCTAGCTGAATCGCCGCTTTCATACTGGTGGCGTTGGCAATTCCTTGACCTGCAATATCAAACGCTGTGCCGTGATCGGGAGAGGTACGCACAAAGGGTAGACCAATGGTGGTGTTGATCGCTCGGTCAAAGGCCATAAGTTTGACAGGAATTAAGCCTTGGTCATGGTAAAGCGCCAAATAGGCATCTGGGAGATTTTGGATTTTAGATTTTGGGTCCTGGATGGAAGATCCGTACCACGCTTGTCCAGCTTTAACCCAAAGGGTATCGGGTGGAACTGGCCCGTCAAGCCACAGTTTAGGACGTAACTGACGCTCTTGCTCTAGCCAAGGAATGAACCAATCTTGCTCTTCACGACCTAATTGCCCCTGCTCACCACTATGAGGATTTAAGCCAGAAATCGCAATTCGGGGTGTTTCAACGCCAAAATCAACTTGTAAACACTCTATGAGCAAGTCTAGTTTTTTGCTCATTAAGTCCGGCGTTAGAGTATCTGGGACTTGACGGAGGGGGATGTGAGTGGTGGCAAGAAGAGTGCGAAGCAACCAAGCGGTGTGAGGCGATCGCGCTACAAATAACATGCCAAACCGCTCAACTCCAGCATACTTGGCTAGGACTTCCGTTTGTCCGGGATACTCATGCCCTGCGGCCTTCCATAGTGACTTAGCAATCGGTGCGGTAACGATGCCATCAAACTCACCGGAAAGGGTACCCGCGATCGCTTTTTCCAAATAGGCAAAACTTGCCGCACCACTTGCCGCCGTCCCAACGCCTGCCGTAATTTGACGCTCAGTTAACGCGTCTAACTTAATATCGACCATCGATAATCTATCTGGATCGACCAGCGCCTTCTTATCTTCCAGTTTCTGCCGCAGTTGGGTGTAGGTGGTTTGCAACAGCGATCGACTGCCGATGACCGTAATGTCACAATTGTGAGTCACCTTTGGGTCTGCCAATGCCTTGAGTATTACCTCTGGACCAATCCCCGCCGGGTCTCCTAATGTCACAGCTAAGCGAGGACGCCCTGACTGCGAGTGTTGTTGTTCTGTAAAGAAAGTTTTCGTCGTCTTCATTTTTAGATTTCCCCCAATTCGGTGCTACGACAACCATTCCTAACGTCTTTTCCTAGAGATTGGCTGCCGCGCTGTTCTAAAATACAGCCTATGGGTCTGGATGCCCCTGAGCGCATCTGGTTCCCAGCAGGATGAGAGGGCTGACTGATCAGGGTTTAACCCCTCTGTATTGCTCCAACTGTTTAGCGATCGCGCTAAGCATACACTCGGTAAATCGCTTTGGCTCTGTCCTTGGGGCGATCGCACGACGCAAACTTGAAAAACCTATTAGGAGATTAAGAAAAATGAGCGGAGAGATGTTTAATGCAGCAGTCTTGTCTTTTACCTTAATTTTGGTGGGTTTGGGCTTGGGCTTTTTACTGCTCAAAATCCAGGGAGGCGAGGAAGAAGCGTAAAAGATTAGCCGATGTGAGGTGAGCAGGGCAAGCCAGACTACCGCTTGGTTTTGCGCCTCCATCGGCCTGCGACAAAACCCCCGTTTTGCCATGGTGAGAGCGCTTTCACTGACTTTGACATAGAATCGATCGCAGATTTCTGATAAGATTATTGAGAAAGTTTAAGATTCTTTACTAAAATTCCTTGATGAACTTGTTAGTCGTAGGTGCAACTGGCACCCTGGGAAGACAGGTGGTTCGTCGTGCACTCGACGAAGGCCATCAGGTCCGATGTTTGGTACGCAGTCCCAGAAAAGCTGCCTTTCTTAAAGAATGGGGAGCCGAACTTAGACAAGGGGATCTCACTGCGCCCGAAACGTTGAAGCCCGCCCTCGAAGGCGTCACGGCGGTCATTGATGCGGCAACATCGAGAGCGACAGACTCGCTCACCATTAAGCAGGTGGATTGGGACGGCAAAGTTTCATTGATTCAAGCTGCCGCAGCGGCGGGTGTTGAACGCTTTATTTTCTTCTCAATTCTCGATGCTCAAAATTTCCCGAATGTGCCATTGATGGAAATCAAGCGGTGTACGGAACTGTTCTTAGCAGAATCGGGATTGAAATACACGATTTTGCGACCCTGTGGCTTTATGCAAGGGCTAATTGGTCAGTACGCCATTCCAATTTTAGACAAACAGGCGGTTTGGATTACCGGGGAGAGTTCTCCGATCGCTTATATGGACACTCAAGACGTTGCCAAATTTGCGGTTCGCGCCCTTGAGGTTCCAGAAACAGAAAATCAAACCTTTCCGGTCGTAGGGACTAGGGCTTGGGGCGCTTATGAGATTATCCGCTTGTGTGAGCGATTATCAGGGAAAGAAGCCAAAATTGCTCGACTCCCCCTGAATTTACTGCGGACAGTGCGCCAGATTCTCAGATTCTTTCAGTGGGGCTGGAATGTATCTGATCGCCTAGCCTTTACCGAAGTGTTGGCAAACGGGAAACCCCTGGATGCTCCAATGGATGAAGTTTACCAAGTATTCGGTCTAGACCCTAAAGAAACGACAACCTTAGAAGCTTACATGCAAGACTACTTCAGCCGAATCATGAAAAAGCTCAAGGAGATCGAATTCGAGAAGGATAAAGCCAAAAAGAAGAAGAAGACACCCTTTAAAACTCAGTAAGAATCTTTTGGCAGAGCCAGGGAGATTATCATATATCACGATAAAATAAGTTGATAAGCAAAAATACTGGATTCCTTACCTCAAGGCATTCCCTTAAAAAGGCATGGGAGTGATGGTTGAGTACACGACTCTCCACTCCGTGCCTCTTTACGTAGTCGCTCTCGTAGTGAATCGTTGGTAAAGTATTGCCAGGGAACGTCCTTGTTTAAGGTCACACCAAAGCGCTAGTTCAGTTTACTTGACCCCTACGCAGACTGGTGAGCATACCCAAAGCAGGCATCATTTACAACGATCTCAAACCCGTAGCTTGTCGCCTTGCCGTAGAGTTGCAAGACAAGTTGAGTTCAGCGGGTTGGGACGTTTATATGACGACAGGAGTCGGAGGAATTCTGGGCTATTCACGCCCTGACTCGCCGATTTGTCATACACCATTGGATAAGTTGGCCCCTCCCGGCTTTGATGACAAGATGACCTTTGCGATCGCCTTGGGAGGAGATGGTACCGTTTTAGCCGCGTTTCGCCAAGTTGCTCCCTATGGTATCCCGTTACTCACCATCAATACGGGTCACATGGGGTTCTTAACGGAGGCTTATGTCAATGAGTTGCCTCATGCTTTGGACAAGCTACTCACAGGAGAGTATGACATTGAAGAGCGGACGATGCTAACCGTTCAGGTCGTTCGCAAGGAAGCGATTTGGTGGGAAGCGCTGTGTTTGAATGAGTTAGTACTCCATCGGGAGCCGTTGACCTGTATGTGCCATTTTGAGATTCAAATTGGGCATCATGCATTGGTCGATATTGCGGCAGATGGTGTGATTCTCTCCACACCCACTGGCTCGACGGCTTATGCGCTTAGTGCTGGGGGTGCGGTAGTGACACCAGGGGTGCCGGTGCTGCAATTGGTGCCCATTTGTCCTCACTCATTGGCATCT
Source organism: Stenomitos sp. (assembly GCA_036704025.1). Taxonomy (GTDB): domain Bacteria; phylum Cyanobacteriota; class Cyanobacteriia; order Cyanobacteriales; family Coleofasciculaceae; genus Allocoleopsis. The sequence continues at coordinate 3,733 of DATNQL010000326.1, read as the reverse complement.
AGGGCGTTAGTATTTGCAGATAGTGAACCGGTGACGATTTTTCCGGCAGCGCCCAATCAGCTCATTTTGGTGGTGGATGGCAATGCGGGATGCTATGTGTTACCGGATGATCGGGTCAAGGTCGAGCGATCGCAATTTTCCGCTCGATTCATCCGCTTACAATCTCCGGAGTTTTTCCGCATCTTACGCGAAAAGTTAGGTTGGGGTTTACCTCATATTGCCAAACCGACTTCAGTAGAATTGCCCTAGAAAGAAATTCTCAAAGGCTGAATCCATAACGAGTAGACTCACCCAACTGAGATTGTCTGGTTTTTGGAACTGCGGAAAACCATGGGGGAAAACAGCGTGATGCGATCGTTGCCAGAATGGGAGAGAAGTCAACAGAGGTGAGGTGCGATCGCTGCTATAAAAATAAAGTTGAATAAGGAGCGATCGCGTTACCTGCTGAGCCAGGATATTTCCTTGTTAATCCCTAAAGCTGATTGTGGATTTGCTTCGCTATGTCCACCTGTGATTGCATCACATTACTTTCGGGCGAGACGTCGATATTTCTCTAAAACAGTGGTAATCTCTTTAACCCGTCGCATCTGATCGCCATAGACACATTGCCACTCGGTGACCGGACGATTCTCTCTGGCACAGATACCTAACAACCCCGATGCTTGGTTGATACCTTTTTCTATATCTAACTCATTATTAGAGTTGAGGTAGAAAGAGGCGGTTCTTGCCCAAGCGATCGCTTCAATTCCCCGGAGTCCTCCCCGACGTGCGATCGCCAACGCTTTAGGAAAGAAACGGGAGTGAATCGGGCTTGCCTGATTGTATAAATCTGCTGTGTTGAGTAAGGCTTCGATGTCACCGATGGGATTAATCCCAGCCGCGTTTAAATCCACTAACTGAACAGGCAGTGCATTGAGCGAGCGTTCTAAGCACAATTGCTCCGCCAAAGCCATATTCCCGCCGCTACGCCCTTGGTCACTACAAGGGCCAAAGTTGGTCACCACAGCACCCCAAGATAAGTTTCCCGGATCGGTATGTCCAAAGTAAAGTGGCGTCTGCTGCACGTAGAGGACACCGTTTTTTACCACCAATCGATAATTTCCCTCTGCTGCACCAATCGCGACCATTCCTAAGGAGGTCGGGGTAGCAAACAGAGGGGACAAGGCCATCAGGCTGTTCTGGAGATTGAAAGGAGGAGCAGAGATTTTCTGAGTACCCCTAGGCTTCGCTGAAGCTGTTTTACCATTCCGAGGTTTTGTTGAAGTTTTTTTGTCCTTCTCAGATTTGGTAGAAGCTTTTTTGATATCCTCTTCCTCTGGTTTTGTTGGAACGTCTTCGCCATCCCCGGACTTAGCAGAAGCTTTTTTGTCCTTCTCAGACTTGGTGGAAGCTTTTTTTGTATCCTCTGGTTTCGTTGGAACGTTTTCGCTCTCTCCCGACTGGGTGGAAGCTTTTTTGGTATCCTCTGGTTTCATTGGAACGTCTTCACCATCCCCAGCCTCCATCGGAAAATCAGACTGAGGTGTAGATGGTGGTGGCATAGGAGCCGACAAATTTAAAACGGTCATCTCCTCTGGCGTGATAGCAGCCGCTTGGAGACGATTAGCTTCGTCGGTAGCCTTGGCGCGATCGTTTTTGTGTTTACCAGGTGTAGAGAATAATAAAGCGGCAAGGGCGGCAGTCCCCACCAAACTCAGTAACGTTACTCGTGATAACCAAACCCAAATAGACATGAATGAGCCATGAATCTCCGACCCAACATTTTAGCAGTGAGCGTTGGAGCTGACAGAGTGCCTTGTGCCAGGTCATCATCATCATTACGTATGACACATTAGGAATTCCGGATTTTTTAGGCGATCGCGCTTGGCTTCTTGTGTCAACAGCCTTGTCCTTACTAACGCTCCGGTGTAATGCCTAAGCGTCAGAGTGGCGTTCAAGGACGCGGGGACGCGGGGACGCGGAGAAAGAATTCAAACGCGGACCCAAACCCCGTCTGAATTCGAGCGACTGAATCTTCGATTCAGTCGGGGTCTCAAACCCTTGGGACTTACGTCTCCGCGTCTTCTCGATGATTTTAGCTCTCATAGCAGCTAATAAATTCTCGCAGTACCCAGCCCCAACTCTTGTATTCACCCTTGTAATAACCGCCTACCTTAGCCCACGGGCGACCTTTACTATCATTGGTGATGGCTTCAATATTAACTTCTCTGCCATTTCTTAAAGCATTGATCACTCGACCATTGGGTTGATCGCGAACATTGAGTGGAGTACCCGTAGGATCGGTTACTTTGCAAACTTTTGCAGCTTCAGCCGGTAGCCCTACAGTAATTGCAGAAGTAGACAAAGCTAGAGCTAACAAACAATGGGACCAATTTTTTATCATATCTTTCTCCATCTCGTGTTTTTGAACAGGTCAGTTTGAGGGCGCGTTATTGAACGCACCTTATTCCTATCGATTCAAGTAGGTCTATTTCCTCCGCAAGCGAGTTACACTCGGTTGGTTAGGATTGCTCAAATTCAACTGATAGTCTGTCAAAGGTACGCGACTGCCATTCCCTTCTGCTACCGTAACCACAAAAAGAGTATTGCTGTTAGGCACTTTGACGATTTTGCGAATGAATTGATTTTGAAGTTGATTGACTTTCAAGGGTTGAGGTTCTTTAAAATTGGGTTTAGAAAGACAAAGAATGTAAGCCCCATCCTGATAGCGAGCCGCTGAAAACCAATAGGTTTGGCGATTCGCTTTAAACTCCGATTGATAATTAACTAAGGCTCCATCCGACTCTGGCATTCTTGAGTTGGGTCGGCAGCGGTCATCGACCAGAATCATGCCAGCAACGACAGGCTCGGAAAAAGAGACGAGGCTTCCAGTCAAGAGGCTCAAAGCCCATAAAGAAATAGTCAAACTTGATTTTACATTAGCCATATTTAATCTTTTTTCTTCTTTTTATCCTTATCTTTGTCTTTTTTCTTTTTATCTTTATCCTTACCTTTCCCTTTCGTCTCTTGAGCTGCACGTAAAATCAGGTTACGGGCAACCGTTTGAGTCCCCGTGTGTTCATAGTAGTTGGTTGACATGTCAAGGAATGCAGCTACATAGTCTAACTTACTATCAGCAACGTTCATAAACTGTTGCAAGTGTACGACTACTTTTTCGGGGGTTAAATTCCGAGAGGTGACAAAATTATTCATCCAGCCTTTAACTGAGGCAAAATTTTCGTTAATAAAGCCCAATTTACCAGCAGTACTGCCACCAGGGATAGCACTGCTGAGGTTTTGGAAGGTCGGATTTCCTTCTAATTGAGCAGTATTTAATTGCCCAAGAACAGATTGAGCTTGTAGGATGAAATTAGGGCCAAGGGGAATTAAGCCATCAACCGCAATCAGGGCAGCCATCCGGATTACGGATTCATTATGATAGTTAGCTAAGGATGCTCTAAACGTCTCAATATTTGTAGGCATACCATGCAGTCGGCAAAAGGCGATCGCTTCGACAACGAGTTTCAGGCACAGATCGATGGTTTGTACGGTATCGGCTTTGGGAGTAAGCTGGTTTAAGAAACCCAAAAAGCTGATTTTTTCGCCAATTTTGTTCGCGAGTGCGGCTGCACCGATCGCATTATCAGCCCGATCAACAGTTTGATAAAGCCATAAGGTTTGTTGATAAACTTCAGAAGGGTTATTGTAAAGAGCGATCGCCCTTTCGCCAATTTCCTCAATCAAGTATTTATCC
>DATNQL010000325.1:0-14182 GCA_036704025.1 Stenomitos sp. | reverse complement strand
GGGTGTAGGGTGTGGGGTGTGGAAATAGGCTTTCTGAAATGCGTCATAGCTTAGCAGCCCTTTTTTAGAAGTCAGGAAATAAGTAAGAATCAGCCTGAACAATTCTATCTTTGGGCAGTTGGTTTGGCCTTAAGGTTAGGTTCTGGGTCTTGGGCAATCCAACCCTGAGATGAATCGTAACGCACTTCAAAATGTAGATGCGATTTCGTGGTGTCAGGGCGTCCAGTAGAGCCAACCGTTCCCAGTTTAGCTCCTACCTGAATCGACTGACCCGTTCTGACCCATACTTGGTTGAGATGGGCGTAGCGAGTTTGTCGTCCACCCTGGTGATTAATCACCACCAGATTGCCGTAACCTCCCTGTTCTCCGGCGTACCCTACCGTTCCCGCTGCAACAGACAGGACAGGGGTACCCGGACTCGCCAGTAAATCGATGCCGCTGTGAAATCGGCGTTGACCCGTTTTGGAGTCTGGATGCCACCCATAGCTTAAGGCTACCGATGTGGTCATGGGCAAAGGATAACCAGGGAATCCTGTATAGTTTTCTCCGGTTCGGCGTGGGGTAGTGGACTGATTCACTCCTGGAATAAAGACGTGACGCGGCTTGGGTTGACAGCCGTTGAGTTCGTACAAAACATCAGCACGAACACCGTAGGTAGCCGCGACATCATCCCATCGAGAACCCGCAGGAACTTGTACGCGAATACCATTGATGGGGGGAATGACAATTTCTTGTCCCACGGGTAGCGATCGCGCCTTTAAGATGGGATTGAGAGCGATGAGTGTCTCAGGAACCAGCTTGTATCGCTGGGCAATGCTCTCCAATGTTTCACCCGCAGTAATCTTGTGTTGAGTCAAGCGTGAGAGAACGGCTGGGGGACAGCTATTTTGAGTCGGTGCAGGAGTTTGAGGCAGAATTGGACGAGCCTGTGTATCTACCGTTGCGGTTATGAGTCCAATTGTTGCGGTAAACATGGAAAGCCTGCAAGATAATTTCATCGATTTGCCTCCTGCCTTGATGGGTCAAAGCCCCCACCCTATTGCTTCCTTCTGCCCTGTGCCTTCTTTACGTACCCATTCGCAGGTATAGCTGTCGCCAGAAAGATTAGGACAGATTGAACGGCTAAAACGACCACGTTCCAGTAAAAAACCTTCTGCCTCTTGCCTCCTGCCTTCTGCCTTTTGCTATAGCGCTTTAGCGATCGCTTTTTGGGGCAATCGAAAATCCCCGACGGGTAGCCCGATTCTCTGCTAACTGTACCTGAAAACTCACACGCTCGCTCATCTCACCGCTTCTCACTTCCAACGTCCAGTTGCCAGGACGAAGTTGCCAGAACCAAGAATTCGATGAATTCATCGCTAGCTTTTCACCATTGAGCCACCACTCTACAGGCTGAGTTGGCGTTGCCGCAAGTTTAAACTCTAACTGTTGCACGACACCGGATGCGGTTGGGTACAACAGAAAAGAATCTCCCTGTCGAGGAGACACAATTTTTAGATGATTCTCCGCTAGGGATAACTCTCTCTCCTCGGGCAATGTCTGCGACGCATAGGATAACGTCGCTTCACGCGGCTGCATGGCTAACCACTCGTTATATTCCTCCGGTAAATTCAGGCGATATTGTGAGGGTTGTCCATCACTGCCTGAAGATACCCCTTGATAAAAGGTATCTGGATGGCGTTCGTATTCGCCCAAATCTTCGGGATAAAAGTATTCCTGTACCACAGAAGGACAAGCTGGAGTTGGGCGCATCCCAGAAAGAGCACACACCGGTCGTGGCACTAAACCGGAAGGAGGGGAAAAGCCTGTCGGTTCTTGATGTTCGTGTAGGTGTAGCATAATCCGATTCCAAAGTGGGGCTGCACCCGTCACTCCAGAAACCTGCCGCATGGGTTCGCCATTGAAATTACCCACCCAAGTTGCAACCGTATAGTCGGTGGTAAATCCCACTGTCCAAGTATCCCGATAATTGGAGGAAGTGCCTGTTTTAACGGCAACTGGAAACGGTAAATTGAGTACGGAGTCAACACCAAAGGCTTTGGCACGGGCATGAGGGTCACTTAACATATCAGTAATGAGTGCCCAAGTTGTAGCGCTGCCAATTGAGCTTTTCAGATGATTCTCTTTTTTAATCAGGGGGGAGTTCATCTGATTCACCAATGGCTTAACTTGTCCTTGGTTCGCCAAGATCAGATAAGCGTGGGCTAACTCCCACAGACTCACTTCACCACTGCCCAACGTTAATCCTAAGCCGTAATAGTCTGGAGGATGAGTTAAGTGGGCAAAGCCCAGTTGATGCAATCGTTGCAAAAATGTCGGCACTCCAACTTTCTCCAATACTCGCACGGCTGGAATATTTAGAGAATTCGCCAAAGCCACCCGAACTCGTACCGGTCCTTGAAAGGTTTCGCTATAATCAGCAGGGCTGTAGAGTTTCGCTCCAGGAATGGCATAACGAGTGGGGACATCGGCTAAGACGGTATTCGGGCGAATAATGCGCTTTTCCAAAGCCAATTCGTATACAAATGGTTTAAGGGTAGAACCGGGTTGGCGTAACGCTTGGACTCCATCATTTCGACCGAATTGGGCTTCTAAAAAGTAATCGGGAGAGCCAACATAGGCTAAAACTTCACCCGTATGGTTGTCTATCACTAAGGCGGCGGCATGATGGACATTATGCGGGGCGAGGGTGCGAATGATTTGCTGTACTTGGGCTTCTACAAATTGTTGCAGAGGACGGTCGAGAGTGGTTCGGATCTGGGACATCCGATTGGAGATTGGGGATTGGGGATTGGCGAGGGATGAATCGGGGAGTTGACTGGCTACCCAGAATAAGAAATGAGGGGCGGCAAGAATCCCTTGTTGACGGGATTGCAGGGAAATTTTTTCTGCGTAAGCTCGATCGGCCTGTTGGCGCGTGATATAGCCGTCTTTAACCATACGATTGAGGACGTACACCTGCCGCCGTTTTAAGGGTTCCCAAGAGTTGTAAGGATTTAGAGCGTTGGGATTGTTGGGGATAGCGGCGAGGAGGCTGGCTTGAGCAATGTTGAGTTCGCTTGCAGACATGCCGAAATAGATGCGGGAGGCGGCTTCTACTCCATAGATGTTCCCGCCCATGGGCAGTCGGTTGATGTAAGCGTTGAGAATTTGCGGCTTACTCATGCCTGCGGCTAAGCGCCAGGATAGCCAAATTTCACCGAGTTTGGCGGATAGCCTGCGGGGCGCGGGTTCCAGCATCCGGGCGAGTTGCATGGTAATGGTGGACGCGCCACTGGTTATTCTGCCGGCCTGAATGGAACTGACAAGCGATCGCACGATCGCCTTGATCTCTAAGGCACCATGTTGATAAAATCGCCCGTCTTCTGCCGCTAGAATCGCCTGGATGAAAGGGTGAGATACCTGTTCGAGGGGGAGTACAGCCGTATGGTCTTGGTCACGGGTGAGCAGGGTTCCGAGGGGGAGTCCGTTGCGATCGCTAAATTCAAGGGCTTGTTGATCTTGAACCAAATCGTGAGCGCGAATGGGAGCTAAATAAGGAAGCGATCGCACCACAAGCCCCAGAAGTACCACAACTAGGGTCACTTTCCAGAACCGTCGATGTGAGCGGTTTAACCTTTGCCAAACCTTCTGCTGAATGTAATCCCTCATGAGGACAAAGTGATGGAAAGATTGACTGAATTGTTTTCTTTACCCCACTTTATCCTTGCGATCGGGATATCATACCGAGTTGCGTTCAAACATAGTAGTTGAGATCGACACCCAGACAGGGGGACGCTCCCGACGCGGAGAAATTCAATGTGCTACGTATGAATGCAACTGCGTATCAGAAGAAGATGCACTCAACTTTTTTCTGGCTCAAGGTGCATTGAAGTCGATGGCATGAAAAAGCGATCGCTCTTAGTTTTTGTCCTACTTGAAAGAGCGATCGTTCCGATGAGTTCCAGCTTCATCCCAAAGTTGTCAAATTACAGGGTTGACTGGGTTGGTGGGAAACTTGTGCCGTCTTGCACTAGGCGACGACTTGGAAGTCGATGTTCGTCAGGTTGAGATTGGCATCGAGAACGGCAAAAAGACCCCCTGTGCCAAAGCTAGCCGGGTCTCCATTATCGCTATCTTGGTTGTAGAACAACCTTCCCGTACCACGGCTATAAACAATCCGTGCATCGCTATCAGCGGCAAGGCTGTCAAAGTCTACGACGGCAAATTCTTGTGCGGCTAAAGCATTGCCAGCAGGAGTCAGGAGCGATGTAAAGATGTCATTGTCTAGGATAATTTGGTCAAAACTATCGTTGAGAATGAAAGGGCTATTCGGGTCGAAGTCAGTGATTTGATCGACACCTAGATTGGGATCGACCGGGAAACCACTGACGGTGATTGTGGCATTGAAGGCAATACTAGACCGGAACTCGAAGCGATCATTCCCCAATCCACCCGTTAGGGTGTCGTTGCCGCCACCTCCTCGTAAGGTGTCGTTGCCATCACCACCGGATAAGTTGTCGTTACTACTGCCACCGATCAGGCTGTCATTGTTGTCATCCCCAAAACCGACTAATGCAGTGGTGCTGTCACTACCATCAAGGGTGTCGTTGCCATCACCGCCCGAAAACCTTACCTGAGTAACAGAGGTAGTTGATAAGTTGTCCACATCTAGGCGATCATTCCCTTCATTCCCAATCACCTGGAACCGCTCAACCTGATCGACTGTAAGTGCCGCTAATAGGAGAGGGAGGCCTCCAGGATTGGGTTGAATGTGGTGAAAGATCGCGTTACCACTGGCATCTTGATTGAGGCGGAATGTATCTCCAACAAACACTGAGCCATTAATTTCAACGGTATCAGTGCCGGTGCCGCCATTAATCAGGTCGTTGTCGTTACCCACATCCCAGATAATGCGATCGCTGCCTGCGCCACCGTTGATCGTGTCATTACCATCATCACCGGATAAGGTGTCGCTGTTGCTGCCACCGGTTAAGCTGTCGTTGCCAAGGCCACCATTCCCAACCAAGACCGTGGTAGTCAGGCTACCATCCAGGGTATCGTTACCAGCACCGCCGTTGAATGTAACACGGCTGACATCAGTACCACTTAAGTTATTGACAATCAAACGGTCGTTGCCATTGAGTCCATTCACCTCAAACCGTTCGACATTGTTCACACTCAGGCTGAACGGCCCCAAGTTCGTCCGTTGAAAAACAACATCGTTAGGAACTGTGGCATCATCTTGACTCAACTCGAAGAGATCTCCAGCATCGCCATCGGAGCCATTGACTTCAACCGTGTCCGTGTCGGTGCCTCCGTTCATAAAGTCGTTGCCATCCCCGTTATTCCAGATCAGGCGATCACTTCCTGCACCACCGTCCATCACGTCATCGCCAGTACCACCATCAAGGGTGTCATTGCCGTCACCACCATCCAGAATGTCATCGTTAGCACCGCCGTCAAGAGAATCATTATTATCACCACCAGAGAGGATATCTTCACCGCCCAATCCTCTTAGGGTGTCATTGCCGCCCAAACCAACGATAATGTCATCTTCTGCACCTCCATTGAGATTGGGGTTGTTCAAATTGTCACCGACGATCAACGCCATATCAATTACTCCTTGGGTTTAAGTTTTGATTGAATTCAGACAACATCAGCAAGAGGATTCTCGCTGAATTGTCCTTGTGAAACATTCAGAGGGAATGAGGTTGAGGTTCACCTTAATGACACAAGCCAATGAGCTTGCTCTGTTATCTCTAACGAAATTTCGATGCTCAATATTCCAAAATTGACTAAAAATTTTTGTAAATTTCTGATCGTGGCGTAAATTCTTGAATTCCACCTGATAGCTAGGAAAGAGGATGATTCAATATTTTCGTGAAACTGTGTAATCGGTGTGCAGCTACTCAGAAGGCTAGTCGATGGAATGAAGCAATCCACCACTAGTCTTTTTCATAACATCAAGCATCATGTTCCCCATCTTCTGCAAACCCTCAACCTTGGCGAACAGGTATCCTAACGATGTCAGAAACTCCAGGCTGCAATCAAACTTCTGATTACCTATTGAGAGACCCAGAATATCAACGCATGATTGAGAAAATTGCCTTAAAGTATACGAAAGGAACGTCAATCTCCTGGCAAGATGCGGCACAAACTGCACATTTTAAAGTTTTTCAGGTTTTAAAAGCTGGACATTTTTGTCATAGGGGAGTCAGGGATTTCTACTACTGGTCAGCAACGGTCGCTCGGTTTGAAATTATTGATTTTATTCGCAGACACAAATATCAAAACTGGCAAAGTTTAGACCAAAAAATTCCGGGTACAGATTTGTCTTTGTTAGATACAATTCCTGACCAATTTAACATGATAGACGCAGTCGAGCGTGCTGATTTAGTTGACAGAGCATTAGACGCAATCACCGCACTAGATGATCGATATCCTAGCCGAGGATACCTCAAACTATGGCAAGGCAAGGTTCAAGGTAAAACAGAAACTCAACTGGCTGCTGAATTGGGAGTCAGTCAGGGTGCAATCTCAAAACGCTTGAATAAGGAACTCCCCAAACGCATTGCCGAAGAGTTAGGCTTATTGCAAGTTATTGATATTCATCGACAGCAACACAGGTATCGGAATCAGAAAACTCAGCAAAAACAATCACAGACACAATGCTATTAACCAACCCAGCACAAATGAATCTAAGTCAACAGATTGAAAATCAAAAAAAATGAGAAAAATTAGTTTTTATACATCGATTTGGTACAGAGCAATCGGCTCTTTAATCCCCTCAAATTCTCGCTTTCCCAAATTAATTGGTTGCAGAGGAAGAAAATTTTTAACCGCTTCATAGACCGTTTGAGAAATACAAATTCCGCCGGATGGGGCTTCCGCTTGTAAACGCTCCGCAATCTTAATTCCAGTGCCGATAATATCACTGCAACTAAAAATAACTTCACCCAAATGTATTCCAATGCGATGGGTGAGGATGGGTTCCATGAGCGGTTCAGCCATCTGCCGTAAAGCCAGTTGAATCTCTTGAGCACAATTTACAGCATTCAGCGCACTGGGAAAGTAGATCAATAACCGAGTACCAAACGATTTGAGTAGCTGACCTTCAAACTGTTGAGCTAGTTGGATAATCAATTGGAAGTCTTGGTAAAGTTGAGCCTGTGTGCGTTCTGGGTTAGTGTTTAAATTAGCCTGAAAATTCACAGCATCTGTGAAAAAAATGGTAGCGAGGCGACTTTCTTGGATAAAATTTAACTGTAATCGACTCAGGCGATCGCTAAAATACTGGCGATACAATTCGCAACTGGGTACTACCCGCTGATTGTGCCCCCTCACCAACCCCATACTTTGTAATTTAAACGCCTGTAATGGCTCTATTTCCACGGCGTTTTGTGACCGAACCACCTGTGTCAACGCACTCACTAGTTCTGGATACTGTTTGAGATTCCATAATTGCCGTCTCAAATAATCGCTGTACAGTCCATCTTCAGCAATTGCGGTTTCTAAGAGCTGCTCCAGCGTCATCTCTTCACTGCTAATGTGATGAAATGCCAACTGAACTAAATAAGGATTTCCACCGATCAAAGCCATTAATGGTTCGACTTGATCAGCCGTCCAATTGAGTTCATATCGGGTTGCTAAATCTTGAACCTGCTCAGCCGTAAAATCTGGCAACTCCATCGAAAACCCAACATTAAAAGGGGATTGATTGATGTTGAGCGGAATATAAACTTCTGTGGAATGAACCACTAATAACCGCAACTTTTGCCAAACATCACTACTTTCATCTCCATACTTCGCTTTTTCATACCAAGCTCGCAGCAAGCCGAAAAAGTCGGTGGCAATTTCCGGGTAATTAAATACCACATCCACTTCGTCTAATGCCAAGACGATGGGACTCTCTATTGCGGCTAACAAGTAATTCTCAAAATAATCTGTGCAGTTATAATTGCTGCCGAAGATATCATCCCAATACTCGGCGAGCTGGTTGGGAACCCCTAAACTCCGACTGACAATGGCACAAAACCACTGGAGAAAACGAGTTAAATTGGAGAACACGGCTGCATCCGCCAATTGAAAACTTAACGTCACGGTTTTATAACCTTGCGTTCTTGCGGAGGAGAGAATCCTTGCCATGAGAGAGGTTTTTCCCATCTGCTTGGGCGCTTTGATCCGAATCAACGCTCCCGGCTGCAAAATCGTCTCGTAACCCAGCCGCTCAAGGGGAGGACGCTCTACATAAAAGGGAGAATCGAGCGGAACTTGACCTTTAAGGGTGACTCTCTGCTGATTGTCTAAATGTTCGCGCTCTTGCTTGGTGTAGTCACTGGAATTGAGTGTAAGCTGAAAAGCACTAAAGAACGATTCTAGGCTGTGCCGATCTACGGCCGTTTCGCGGCGTTGTATCCGAGTAAGGGTATTAATACTTAAGCTTGTGCGATCGCGCAACTCTTCCAGAGTATAGAGGTTACCTGCGTTTTCTTGAATTTCTGACTGCCGCTTGGCGGCTTGCAGGCGCTTCCAACCTTGAACCGTTAAGATAACACCTCGTTTACGTTTGGTTGGTTGATTTTCTATCGACACGAATTGTAAATCCTCCCAAGGATATAGCTTCCTGGGTTGTCTTCTAGTCCGTCTGCACAGCTAAGGCATCTGGCTGAGATTTTGTCTTTAAAATTTCATGACCCTTAAAAGCAGAACTCTGCTGACAGATGTAGCCAACGAGTGCCAATGAATTTTTGAGAAGTGAGCTTAAGGAGCTGAATTAAATTTTTAATGTTGAATGGTTCAGTTTTCAAGATTAGAACAAACTCAATTGTAGCAATGTTAGGGATTAAACATCTCTCTTTAGGTGGTTTTTTTAAGTACGGCGCGTTGGTGTAGGGTTCACACCAACGCGCCCTAATATCGTTTCCCCTTAATCCCCTAACGCACGCGATCGCATCCGTTATGTAATGAAAGAAACAAAATTCCCAAAATCCTTGATCGAGAAGACGCGGGGACGTAAGTCCCAAGGGTTTGAGACCCTGACTGCATCTTCGATTCAGTCGCTCGAATTCAGACGGGGTTTGGGTCCCCGCCTGAATTCTTTCTCCCCCTCTCCGCGTCCCCGCGTCCTTGAATAATATGGGTGTGCGGATTGGTTTCTTAAGAGTTGGCTACAGATGACGGACACCCAGACGCGGAGACACGGAGATTGATTGGTAGCAAACATTTAGGTATTTAACCTAAGAACCATAGGACTTACGCCAATTGCTCTTTAAAGCACCATCTGTCGGGGCGCAAAACCTTGCACCCCGACTCTGGGTTGTGGCGGTGCGTCACGCCTGAACCAATCAGTAAATATAGTCCTGTAACGCCTTCACCTCCAGGGGTTGGGACTGCAATGAGCGAATAGCTGCCGCTGTCGCCTTTGCCCCCGCAATGGTGGTGATAATCGGAACTTTGTACGCCAAGGAACTCCGGCGAATTAACCGCCCATCCACTCGTGCCTCTTCTCCAGACGGTGTGTTGATAATCAGCTGAATCTGTTTATTTTTAATCCAATCCAGCACATGAGGACGACCTTCATGGAGTTTGAGGACTAACTCAACATCGATCCCATGCTCCTTCAGGGCGTGTCTTGTCCCTTCAGTGGCAACAACATGAAAGCCTAAGGCGATGAAGTCTTTCACGACTGGGACAACACTGGGCTTATCGCGATCGCTGGTTGAGACAAACACGGTACCGGAAAGGGGTAACTTCTGACTCGCGGCTAATTCAGCCTTGGCAAATGCCTTGCCAAAGTCTACATCAATCCCCATCACCTCACCGGTGGAGCGCATTTCGGGCCCCAAAATCACGTCTGTACCCGCAAATTTCTCAAAGGGTAACACGGCTTCCTTCACCGCAACGTGCTTGATGATGGGTTCCTGAGTCAACCCTAGGGATTCTAGAGTTTCACCGGACATAATGCGAGAAGCCAGTCCTGCCAGGGGCACCCCTGTTGCCTTCGAGACATAAGGAATAGTCCGCGATGCTCTGGGATTGGCTTCTAGGATGTAAACTTGCGGTTCATAGCCTTGGAGTCCGACCACGGCAAACTGGATATTCATCAACCCAATCACTTTCAGTTCCTTCGCCAAATCTACCGTCCAAGTGCGAATTTTGTCCAAGACGGTTGGGGGGAGGGAGACGGAGGGGAGGGAGCAAGCGGAGTCACCGGAGTGAATCCCGGCTTGTTCGATATGCTCCATAATGCCACCAATCACCACACGACCGGTATGGTCTGCGATCGCATCCACATCCACTTCTACGGCGTTTTCCAGGAACTTATCAATCAGAATCGGATGTTCTGGTTCCACCTGTACGGCAAAAGTCATGTACCGTTCCAATTCCATGTCGGAATAGACAATTTCCATTGCCCGTCCGCCTAATACATAAGAAGGACGTACCACCACGGGATAACTAATGCGCTTAGCCACATCCAAGGCTTCTGAGTAACTCCGGGCCGCACCATTGGGGGGCTGTTTGATGTCTAGCTTACGCAGAATTTTCTCAAACTTTTCTCGGTCTTCTGCAATATCAATCGAGTCCGGCGAAGTCCCCCAAATTTGGGTTGGGAGTGACTCTTGGATATCAGGACGGCGCAAAAATTCTTGCAAGGGTACCGCTAGTTTCAGGGGTGTTTGACCACCAAACTGAATGATGATGCCTTCGGGTTGTTCCGTTTCGATGATGTTGAGAACATCTTCTTTGGTTAGGGGTTCAAAGTAGAGGCGATCGCTCGTGTCATAATCGGTCGAAACCGTCTCTGGGTTGGAGTTGACCATAATTGTCTCAAACCCCTGTTTACTCAGAGCATAGGAGGCATGACAGCAACAATAGTCAAACTCAATCCCCTGTCCAATTCGGTTCGGGCCACCACCTAAAATCATCACCTTGCGTTTATCGGAAGGTAATACCTCCGTTTCTTCTTCGTAGGTGGAGTAATAGTAGGGGGTAAAGGCTTCAAACTCCGCCGCACAGGTATCCACAACTTTGTAAACAGGTACAACGCCCAGACTCTTGCGGTAAGCACGAACCTCGTCTTCGGTGGTTTTGGTGGCGAAGGCAATTTGGCGATCACTAAATCCTTGGCGTTTTACATCCCATAGTTGCTCTTTTGTCAACTGTTTTAAGGGAGTCCGCTTCAGGGATTTTTCAGTTTCCAGCAACTGTTCAAACTTATCCAAAAACCAGGGGTCGATGTTGGTGAGTTCGTAGACTTCTTCCACCGTCATTCCCATCTGCATGGCATGACGTACCGTGAAGATTCGCTCTGGATGGGGGGTTCTCAAACCCGCACGAATTTGTTCTAGGGAAGGCAGCTTCTCCGCTTTATCGCAACCCCAACCCCCACGACCGGTTTCCAGGGATCTCAGCGCTTTCTGAAACGACTCTTGGAATGTGCGTCCAATCGCCATGGCTTCGCCAACCGACTTCATTTGCGTGGTGAGGACAGGTTCGGCACCGGGGAACTTTTCAAAGGCAAATCGGGGGACTTTTGTCACCACATAGTCAATCGTGGGTTCAAAGGAAGCGGGTGTTTTCTTGGTGATGTCGTTGGGGATTTCATCCAAGGTGTAGCCGACGGCTAGTTTGGCAGCCATCTTCGCAATGGGGAACCCTGTTGCCTTGGAGGCAAGGGCAGAACTGCGAGAGACGCGAGGGTTCATTTCAATCACAATCAAGTCGCCGGTCACGGGATTAATGGCAAATTGAATGTTGGAGCCACCGGTTTCTACTCCAATCTCGCGGATAATTTTAATCGAGGCATCCCGCAGCCGTTGGTATTCTTTATCCGTTAGGGTTTGGGCAGGAGCAACGGTGATCGAGTCACCCGTGTGAATCCCCATCGGGTCGATGTTTTCAATCGAGCAGATAATCACGACGTTATCAGCTAAGTCGCGCATCACTTCTAGCTCGTACTCTTTCCAGCCCAAGAGCGACTTTTCCACCAGGATTTGCGACATGGGGGAGGCATCTAAACCAACCTGTGCCATTTCTTCGTATTCTTCCTGGTTGTAGGCAATACCGCCACCCGTGCCACCCAGAGTAAAGGCGGGACGAATAATCAGGGGATAGGAGCCAATTTGTCGGGCAATTTCTTTGGCTTCATCCATATTGTTCACAATCCCCGAAGGGCAGACAGCGACGCCAATGCGCTCCATCGCTTCTTTGAACAACTGGCGGTCTTCTGCCATCTCAATGGCTGGGAGTTTGGCTCCAATCAACTCAACGCCATACTTCTCTAGTACCCCATTTTTCGCTAGAGCAACAGCGAGGTTGAGGGCGGTTTGTCCTCCCATCGTGGGCAATAAGGCATCGGGGCGCTCTTTTTCGATGACCTTTTCCACAATTTCTGGCGTCAATGGCTCAATATAGGTACGGTCAGCGGTTTCGGGGTCAGTCATGATACTGGCTGGGTTAGAGTTCACCAGCACTACTTCATAACCTTCTTCCCGGAGTGCCTTACAAGCCTGAGTACCGGAGTAGTCAAACTCACAGGCTTGTCCAATTACGATGGGGCCAGAACCCAAGAGCAGAATTTTGTGGAGGTCGTCGCGGCGAGGCATATTTCGTTCGTCCGTCGTAGATGACAGGGCAGATCAAATTATTCTAAATTAAATGTCCTCACCGCAATTATTTGCAGTACTTTTATCCAAGTTTGATGACTTAGCGGACACATCAGAGTTTTCGTTATCAATGGGCGATCGCGTTTTGTGGAGGGTTGGGGGGAGTGCGATCGCGCCGAAATTCCAGTCTTTTCCCAAGTTAGGCTCACGATAGTCCTGAGGACTTACACACCAAGTAACAGGTTGCCTTACTCTGAGCTAAGCGCAAGAATCTTCAACCCTTGTCTTACAGTTATAGAATTTGTTGAATTTCCTTGACATTTAATCAGTTAAACGCTATTTTATCTAGGTATAGTTGGAACATCAGCATCCAGCGCAAAACGTGGGCTGCTGTCTCATATACAGTATATGTATATTCACTTACAGGTGGATATCGCGTATGTATACGTTGTTAGGCAACTAACCGATAGCCTAACTATTTGTTTAGCTAACTATATAGCTAGAGATGTGTATGCAAACACATACTGTGCGTGAGACATCAGCTCACACCTAACAACACATAAAAAGTGTTTGTAGAGTGTGAGTTGTTCTCATTTTATGAACTTTCAGATAGAGGATTATCCCAGGCTAATGATCGAGTCAAAAGTAGTATTAATTGCTACTTCTGACCCGCTTTTGTTTGGGGAACTTTACCTCTTGGAACTCTCTTGAGCAACAATCCGTGTGCGCTTGATGCTTGATGTTCCCGTGTTGTTGTCAATAACACACATCAAGGAACGAAAGCAAAATGAATCCAAAACAGAAGCAAAGTAAGAAACGGAAACTCATTGAGGTATATGGACATTACTGTTGGTGGTGCGGTCAATGCCTACCACCAGAAAAACTAACCATTGAACATCTGCTGCCTCGGAGTCATCGCGGGACTAACTCTTTTGAAAATCTAAGAATATCCTGTCTCCCATGCAACAGTTCTCGTGGAAACAGTCTCTACCCTCCCGGCTGGAAAAAGGGTAACTGTGTCTAAGTAACATCTCACGTCAGAAACCCAGTTTCTTTGAGTAACTAACTGGGTTTCTAGAATGCCGCCGCTATTGCGGTTGTTTATTCCTACTCATTTAACCCATATAAATTGAGAAAATAGAAACAATTTTCCAATTTACACACAGTTAAAATACACAAAAAGTAAAAAGATAAAAATGCCCAAACTTCCAACCATTAAAGAGGAAAACCTCCTACGCCAAGCCCTCACCCACCGTTCCTATGTCAACGAACATCCTGACGCAGGTGAACATAACGAGCGTTTAGAATTTTTAGGTGATGCCGTGCTGGGATTTCTGATTGGCGAACTTCTCTACAAACGCTATCCAGAAATGAGCGAAGCCCAATTGACACGTCTACGCTCTAATTTGGTGGATGAGAAGCAATTGGCTAAGTTTGCTACTCAGTTAGGTATAGGTGAATTGATACGGTTGGGGAAAGGTGCAATTAAAGAAGGAGGTCGTGAAAATCCATCGTTGCTCAGTGATACCTTTGAAGCTTATATTGCTGCCTATTTTATAGAGTCGGGGATTGAGGCTGTCCGCAAATTTGTCCAA
>DATNQL010000324.1:0-12652 GCA_036704025.1 Stenomitos sp. | reverse complement strand
CACAACGACAAGCGTATTTGCTTCGTCCCACAACAGGATAATGATTTAGCCATTTGACTCTGACAACCTGTGATTTAAACCTATTCAAAAAATTGCTTTAATTAGGGCAAAACTTCTCTAATTCTTGCCCGAAATAAACGCACTGCTGCTCTCTGCCCAATCGTTTTACTCTGCTCAATCAATCCAGGAATTTCTGCAATCGGTATAAAGGGAAAAGCTAGGCTTTTATCCGTTTGCTGGTATTCTCCCTCTACCCATTGATAAACCTGTAAACTCTGCTTGCGATATCTCCAAAGTTCAGGAACCCCCAGTGCAGCATAAATATTGAATTTATTTAAAGAAGAATGGGTGTAATCTGACTCCACAACTAAATCGGGGGGTGGAACATTGGGTAACTTAATTTCTTGGCCTCTAACTATAGATTCATTTTGAATATAGAAACAAGTGTCAGGTTCTACAGCACGAGTCAGGTCTTCCCGTTCTAGAGTCAGGGCACCCAATTGTCTAATCTCGATTTCTAGCTCATCCGCAGTAGCTGTGACAAACTCCGCTATCAATATTTTGGGTTCTTCATGTTGTTCGTATGGAACCATAATTTCTAACATTCCCTGATCATAGGCAATTCTACAAGATCGGTCTTCTCCGATATCCGCCATTAATGCCTTGAAGGTTTGCCAGCTAACGCCTCTCAAAACGACTCTTGCTTCTGCGGGAACTGACTCTTGGGGAAAGGTAGATGGAGTTGCTGTTTGTGCGTTCATCGTCTTTTCTGCTCCCAAACTCTATAATTTTTGCAAATATAGATTAAGCTAATCATCCACAGCCTATCTCAAATCCCTATTTAGAAGCCGTCCATGAACAGCCCCTTCCTGACTCGCCTCCATAGCCCGGAACGTCCTGTCATCGTCTTCGATGGCGCGATGGGAAGTTCTCTGCAAACACAAAACCTGACCGCAGAAGACTTTGGGGGGGCGCACTACGAAGGCTGTAACGAGTACCTCGTTATCACCAAACCAGAAGCCGTGGAGAAAGTACACCGAGACTTTCTTGAAGTTGGGGCGGATGTGATTGAGACGGATACCTTTGGCAGTGCGTCGATTGTACTGGCAGAGTATGACCTGGCAGACCAAGCGTATAGTCTGAATAAGACAGCCGCAGAATTGGCAAAGCGTGTAGCGGCGGAATATTCCACACCAGAGAAACCCCGCTTTGTTGCTGGTTCGATTGGGCCAACCACTAAGCTGCCGACGCTGGGGCATATTGACTTTGACACCATGCAAGCGTCTTTTGCCGAACAAGCCAGGGGTCTATATGACGGTGGTGCTGACTTGTTGATTGTGGAAACCTGTCAAGATGTCCTGCAAATCAAAGCAGCGCTTAATGGTATTGAAGAGGTATTCCAAGAGAAAGGCGCACGACTACCGCTTATGGTGTCAGTGACGATGGAAGTCCAAGGCACCATGCTGTTAGGGTCAGAGATTGGTGCAGCGCTAACGGTTTTAGAGCGTTATCCGATTGACATCCTCGGTCTGAACTGTGCCACAGGCCCAGACCGGATGGCCGACCATATTAAATTCTTATCCGAACATTCGCCGTTTGTTGTCTCTTGTATTCCGAATGCCGGATTACCGGAAAACGTTGGAGGTCATGCTCACTATAAGCTGACGCCGATGGAATTGCGGATGGCGTTGATGCATTTTGTGGAAGATTTGGGTGTACAGGTAATTGGGGGTTGTTGCGGTACGCGCCCGGATCATATTCAACAATTAGCTGAAATCGGCAAAACGCTGAAGCCGAAAGAACGGCATCCTCACTTTGAGCCATCGGCAGCGTCGATTTACAGCGCCCAACCTTACGAGCAGGATAACTCGTTCTTAATTGTCGGTGAACGGTTAAATGCTAGTGGTTCCAAAAAGTGCCGCGACTTGTTGAATGCTGAAGACTGGGATGGACTGGTGTCTTTAGCCAAAGCGCAGGTACGGGAAGGGGCGCACGTCCTGGATGTCAACGTGGATTATGTGGGACGTGATGGCGTGCGGGATATGCACGAATTGGTGTCTCGTTTGGTAACAAATGTTACACTTCCGCTGATGCTCGACTCCACAGAATGGGAAAAAATGGAGGCGGGGTTAAAGGTTGCGGGCGGTAAGTGCCTGCTCAACTCCACCAACTATGAAGATGGGGAAGAGCGTTTCTTCAAGGTGCTGGAGTTAGCGAAGAGGTACGGGGCAGGTGTTGTGATTGGCACCATTGATGAAGAGGGGATGGCGCGGACAGCAGAGAAGAAATTTGCGATCGCACAACGCGCCTATCGCCAAGCGGTAGAATATGGCATCCCTTCCTACGAAATCTTCTTTGACCCCCTGGCACTTCCTATCTCTACAGGTATTGAAGAAGATAGAGCTAATGGTAAGGCAACCATTGAAGCGATTCGTCGGATACGGCAAGAACTCCCAGGCTGTCACATTATCTTGGGTGTCTCCAATGTTTCCTTCGGATTGAATCCAGCGGCACGCATAGTCCTCAATTCTATGTTCTTGCACCTGGCAATGGAAGCAGGCATGGATGCCGCGATTGTCAGTGCGAGTAAGATTCTGCCCTTAGCGAAGATTGAGCCAGAACATCAAGAAGTCTGCCGGAAGTTAATCTTTGATGAACGGCAGTTTGACGGGGATATTTGTACCTATGACCCATTAGGAGAGCTTACCACGCTGTTTGAAGGGAAGACAACGAAGCGCGATCGCTCCCAAGATGAAAGCTTACCGGTGGAAGAACGCCTCAAGCGCCATATTATTGATGGTGAACGCATTGGTTTGGAAGAACAATTAGCTAAGGCGTTAGAAAAGTATCCACCCCTGGAAATCATCAACGTTTTTCTGCTGGATGGTATGAAAGTGGTGGGAGAACTCTTCGGTTCGGGGCAAATGCAACTACCTTTTGTGTTGCAATCGGCGGAAACAATGAAAGCCGCCGTGGCGTATTTAGAGCCATACATGGACAAAGCAGATAGTGGCAATAATGCCAAGGGTAAAGTAATTATTGCAACCGTGAAAGGCGATGTTCACGACATTGGGAAAAACTTAGTCGATATCATCCTCTCTAACAACGGCTACCAGGTGATTAATTTGGGAATTAAGCAACCTGTCGATAACATTATTGATGCCTACGAGCAGCACAAAGCGGACTGCATCGCGATGAGTGGATTGCTGGTAAAATCCACAGCTTTTATGAAAGAGAATTTGGAAAAATTCAATGAACGGGGCATCACCGTACCCGTGATTTTAGGGGGGGCGGCACTGACTCCTAAATTTGTCCATGAAGATTGCCAAAATACCTATAAAGGCAAGGTAATTTATGGCAAAGATGCCTTTTCTGACTTGCATTTCATGGATAAGTTAATGCCTGCTAAGGCAGCCGATAAATGGGATAATTTAAAAGGTTTTTTGGATGAAATAGACGAAACGGCAGCAGCAACAACGAATGGTCATAAAAAATCTGTAACTGAAGCGAAGGAAGCCAAAGATTCGGCTGAACCAGTTGTGATAGATACCCGACGTTCAGAGGCTGTTGCGGTAGATATTGAACGTCCCACTCCTCCCTTCTGGGGAACTAAGTTATTACAACCAGAGGATATCTCTTTGGAAGAGATATTTAGGTATCTGGATTTGCAAGCGCTGATTGCTGGACAGTGGCAGTTCCGGAAGCCGAAAGAGCAATCACGGGAAGAGTATGATGCGTTTTTGCAAGAGAAAGTTTATCCAGTTTTAGAGGATTGGAAGCGTCGCATTGTTGAGGAGAAGTTGTTGCATCCTCAGGTGATTTATGGTTATTTTCCTTGTCAATCTGAGGGGAATTCTCTGTATATTTACAAGCCGGATACCCCCCCAAACTCCTCCTCACTAAGGGGGAGAGAAGAGGAAGTTGTCGCAAGCTTCGAGTTTCCTCGGCAGCGTTCTTTACGGCGTCTGTGCCTTGCTGATTTTTATGCGCCGAAGGAATCTGGGATAATTGATGTGTTCCCAATGCAGGCGGTGACGGTTGGGGAGGTGGCGACAGAATATGCGAAGAAGTTGTTTGACTCCAATCAGTACACAGATTATTTGTATTTTCATGGGTTAGCGGTGCAGACGGCGGAAGCGTTAGCCGAGTGGACACACGCCCGAATTCGCCGGGAGTTGGGTTTTGGCAGTGAGGAACCGGATAATATTCGGGATATGTTGGCTCAGCGCTATCGGGGTTCTCGATATAGTTTTGGCTATCCGGCTTGTCCGAATATTCAAGACCAGTATAAGCAGTTGGAGCTGTTGGGAAGCGATCGCATTAATCTATATATGGATGAAAGCGAACAGCTATATCCGGAACAATCGACAACGGCGATTATTGCACATCACCCAGTGGCGAAATACTTCAGCGCTTGAGGAGTACTGCAAGTTACAACTGATTTGGATCAATCCCGCGTTCTCGCAGGAGCGCCTCTAAAGCTTGATAGCGCTGTCTTTCCTGTTCCAACTGCGTCAGCGCTTCATCGGCACGTTGGTGTTCCTGTTCGGCGCGTTGGTGTTCTTGTTCCCTCAGTTGAGCCAGTTCGACAAAGGACAGGAAGCGTTCTCCTGATGGAGAAAAAATTTCTAGATTCTCAGATGTTAGCTGAAACTTTATTCCCAGACGGGGACTAACCCAACCGTTCATCTCTTCAATAACATCTAATTCTTTTCCAGAGCGCAGCCAGCCAATCAAATCTACTTCGTCTGGGTCATAAACGTAATATTCCTCTACACCATGATGTTCATAAAATTTGAATTTATGAGCCATTGCTTTGAGGCGATTACCAGGAGATAAGATTTCAAATACAACTTGTGGCGGAATATTATCTTCTTGCCATTGCTTGTAGGAACCCCTGTCTCCTTTTGGTCTACCGAAGACAACCATTGAATCGGGTGCTTGGCGAGTCTTGTTATCTCCTTCGACGGGATACCAGAGCAAATCACCTGCAACAAATACATCAGGGTTATCGGCAAACAAGAGTTCTAAGTTTTCCTTAATAACAACAATCCAGCGAAATTGTTTTGTGTTATCTGCCATTGGTTGACCGTCGCTGTCGGGGTAGATGATGGCTGGTGCGGTATCAGTTGGCAATTGTTGTACCATGCTGCTCTTGCCTCCGCTTTGGGTCATTGCTATATTTTAGCGATCTGCGCTTTGCAGCAGCGCTTCGCTATCGCTGTTTCCGTATCATCATAAAGAAAAGTGCGATCGCCCTATATTTCTTCCAAGCGCGATCGCAACTCAGCTAGGATTACCTTTAACTTCTCACTCATGAAACGCAACTGACTACAGATGCGATCGCATTGTGCCAGAACTTGGGGTGCGATCGTATCTATACTTCTAGCAAAATCAGCTAGCAGGCACGAAGTTTGTTGAATTCTGGTTGTAAATTTTTGACGACACTTGCTGTCGGGCTGTTGGGCATGTATCTTAGAAGGGTGTCCCGTTGGGCACGTAAACTATTTAAGCGTTCTGTAGAGCGCAGGAGAAATAAATGCCTACAACTGTCAAGGCTCCGTTTTTTGCTACGGCTGCTTGTAAAGCCTACACAGAAGACAAGCAGAGTAAAGAAGAAGACAAGCAGACTAAACAAACAAGTCGGGTAATCTGGAATCTTACAGTTCCCGTCTCCCAAGTTCCCAAAGACTTACCTCTAGATCCAAATGCGCGACTAGCGAACGAAACGCGGCGGACTGTCAAGAGTATGGTTAAGACTCTAGCAGAGAAGCCAGAGGAGTTCATTTTCTATAACAATGGCATCCTAATTGTTGCGGACTCCATTCAGGTCAAGGGTCATGGTTCTGGTGGAGGATTCGATATTGAGCTTGTCTTGGTTAGTCCTGACGAAGAGCAGGAAGAAAAGTTTATCGGCAACGGTATTGTGAATGGTGGGCACACTTACACTGCCATCATGAAAGCCCGCGACAATTACGAGAAACTTCAATCTAAACGAGCTAAACCAAAAATTAATCCAGAGACAGGAAAAGCTGACTACTTAGAGTTTGAAAAGGCTAGTGTACAAATATTTGTGCTGGTCAACATTAACCAAGAAGAGATCTCAAACATCAGCAGATATCGTAATACTAGCGAGAAAGTTGAAGAGTTTAGCTTGAAAAATCTTGCAGGAGAGTGGGACATCATTGCAGAACACCTTCCTCCTAAGTGCAAGCCTTATGTAGCTTTCCGAGACGGAGAAAATAAGCCATACGATGTAACTGATTTAATCCGCCGTCTTGCTTGCATTAACAATAAAGTCTATCCTTGGCGTCCAGGAGCAGACGGTTCACCTAAGAACCCCAGTGCAACCTGCACTGCCTACGGTAGCCTCATTAAAAGTTGGGAAAAAGACAAATTCAGGGAGTTTGTTCCTTTACTTCAGGATGTACTCTATCTTGAGGAGCGTCTCCGCGAGGAGTACGATCAACAAAAAGGGCTTAGCAAGCTCAACGGTGTTGAAAAAAAGCAATATCAGTTCATCACAGGTAGGCAATTCAACCACACGCTTCCTATTACTTTCGTATTTCCTATACTCGCAGCTTTCCGTGTCTTTGTAAAAGATGGAGCCTGGGAGAAGCCTGTCGAACAGTTATGGGATGAGATGGGAAACAACCTTCTTAACAGTTTGCTAACTGCCTATAGAAATGAAGGGCGAGGTAATCCAGCGGCTTTTGGTCGTTCTGCTTCAACATGGTCTAACCTTCTTTTAGTTCCCATGCAATTAAAGCTGACTAGTATGACTTAATCTAGCTGAGCCTTCACACTCTGCCTGTATTAGAGGTTAACCTCTCAATACAGGTAGAGCTTGATGTTCTACATCTGGTGGAAACGACCTGATGGATGTTTGTGACCTTTTTCTCAGCGATCGCAATTTCCCCTCATACCCCTAAACCTCATCATCCAAATCCGGTTCAACACCCAGAGAACGCAATTGTTCTGCCAATCTCTCCACTCGTCGCCTTTCTCGTTCAACTGCTTGCCTTTCTCGTTCTTCAGGAGTCAAAATCCAGTTACCAGCAGGATCATACCAACGCAACCAGACGCGATCGCTTTCTCCATAAAAACCCTGCCACAGCCCCAAACCTAGCTGAATATCGTTCATCCACACACGCGGTTCGCTCAGTTCTAACTCGGTGTAGCTACTACCTGCTAACTGAAACGCTCTTAGTTGGTTAGTGCGACCATTAAACACCATGTAATAGGGAACACGCAAAATGCGCTCATAGACTTCCCACTTTGTCGGTGGTTGATTCGCTTCTCGCAACGTCTGTCCCAAATCTTCTTTTTCAGTAGCAGGTGAGAGCAATTCTACAACCACAAATGGATTGACCCCCTCTTGCCAAACCACATAGCTCATTCGCAAATCCCGTTGTTCGTAGAGTCGGTCAACTCCCACCACAGCGAACCAGTCGGGGCGTTTGTACCAAAATGGTTGACGCACATTGTAGTAAAGATTCAAATCACTGGCAACGAAAATCTGGTCGGTAGGGTAATTGGGAGGACAGAAGGTATCTTCCAGGAAACGCGCTTGTAAGAGGTGATATTTGTCAGGCAAACCAGGTTCCTCTGGGTCTTCGCTCTTGAGATCGTACATGGTGGGCAAAACTTTTTTCGGGTCGAGAGGTGGGTCGGTTTGATACATGATGCCCAACAAGGTAGCGCTGTCAACTTAATCTTATTGTGGCAAGAGTGCGATCGCATCAATCTCTACATGGAGGAAAGTGAACAGCTATATCCGGAACAATCGACAACGGCGATTATTGCACATCACCCCGTAGCAAAGTATCTCAGCGCCTCAAAGCCATCTCCCTGTGGCAATGTCTAGTCAGAAAAAATGTATGAAGGACACCAAAGGAATGTCAGAATTGTTTGGCTGCTCCTGTTGACCCCAGCACCCACAGGGAAATTTGATGAGTGATCCCAATCAAAACTCAGAATCAGAAGACACCAGCCAACAACCCGCCAGTGTTGAAGAGGTTCTTCAACAGCGCGTGGATAGCGCGAAGAACCGTGCTCGCAAGGAAGAGGTATTGGAAATTTATGAGGACTTGCTCCAAACAATTTGGAATCGAATTATGCCGACTCTAGGCAGAGTGACGGTAACGGCTATTACGGAGCGCGCTTTAGCACTAACAGCAGAAAAATACCCTTTAATCAAGCATCTGGAAGCCACGACGGAGGGAGTCTCCTTTGAGGTTCTGCGTCAACATCTGGGAGAAGAAAGAAAGCCTATCTTGCGAGAAGCTCTCAAGGACGTAATTACCAATCTGATTGATATCCTCGCCATGTTGACGGGAGACATTCTCGTGCGACAGTTATTAAAAGAAATTGAAGAAAGACGGTTAATTTGACATATTCGTTGTCCGATTGAATCGGATTCATGAGAAGAGACTCCAAGATGCGGAGCACATCTTCCCCTTAACTTCTAGCCAGAGAACGCTCAAAATCATATCCGGTGATTAGCCTTAAATCATCAACATACAAAAAAGCACCTTGGCTAAGGTGCTTAAAGAGGAGGTAATAATCAACAGAAAAGTTATCGTTCTCGATACACACGAGGACTGCGAGTTCCCACTGAGGCTCCTCCCATGGCTGCGGCTAAACCCAATAACGAACCAATCACAAACGACCACAATCCCTTAGCCGCGTTGCCTGCAACGTCACGCGTTTGCTGAGCGGTTACATTAGGCGGATTATCCGGTAGATTAACGCCACCCTGTTGAACCTGATTAACAACTTCCCCGGCATTGGACGCGGCGATGCCAAAAGCCCCACTGACACCACTTGCCAATAACCAAGAGCCAAGTGCTAAAGTCGTTGCCCAAAGAATTGCACCATTGAGAAGGGCTGTATTGCGATTCATTGGCCCACTTGCACGAGCTGCAACCCAACTACCGATAAATAATGCAATTAACAAACTAATAATTGACCAAATTCCTACGCCCGTACCAACACCCGGTGCATTGGATCTAGGTGCCCCTGAACCGGATAAAAACGTGGCTCCAATCGCAGCACCTAAAGCACTCAAAATGAGTTGAGTGGCTAAAGCAACCACCAACCCTGAAATAATCGGCCCCCACCGTACACGGTCATGGTATTCTACTACTTGATTTACGACGGGAGGTTCAGTTATCAAATTATCTCCCGGTCGATTTGCGTATGTCATAGCCTACTACTCCCTTCCCTTGCTTGCTAATCCGCTAAACGCTAAAAGTTTTTTCTATGTAGTAACTCCGTGACATTAAATTTAGAACGGAAGTCGATGCAATACGTCTATCAGTGGGAAGAGTAGGCTTCTCTCTCCTGAGAAATACTGGGTCAAGTGTATCGGGTTACCAAGGATTACCAACTAATGTAAACCCTGACCAATAATAAGGATGAGATAAGGGCTTATTTCCTGAATTTTTCAGTTCTGGCGGTAAAGGAATCACGTTATTTGGCAACAGTAACTGACCCTTTTCGAGTTTGACTTGCCCCTTGAGCATGGCTACCTGCGCCTGTCGCAAGGCTTCCGCCTTAATGGGTGCCGACTGCAACTGTTGATAAAAGTTTGTCATCAGCCCCAGTGTCCCTTCATCACTGACGTACCACAAACTAGCTAAAGCTGACTTAGCCCCCGCTTGAACCGACAACCCTGCAAAGCCGAGTTCGGCATCCTCATCCCCTAAGGCTGTGCGACAGGCACTTAGAACTAACAATTCTACTGATGGATTATTCAACCCTAACTCCGATAATTGATCAAAGCCCAGTTTGCGATTCCATAGCTGAATATAAGAATTGCTCCGTTCACCCGGTTTAAAATCAGCATGAGTTGCCAGGTGAACAATTCCAAAAAGTTGCTGAGCACGTTGGGCTTTCAGATTCTCTAAAGTAAAAGCATTATTCAGAAAAGCCTTGCCTTGCCATAGTTGTTTGGTAATTACATTTAACTCCACCGGCACCGCTGGTAAAGACTTTTGCTCAGCAAAGTCCTTAGCACCCATGGCTAAAACTTGAGAGCCTTTGATGTTTTGATAGCGGGTATCGGTAAGGCTGAGACTGGGCATAAGTCCCACGCTATATTGCTCAACCAGAAATTGTTGACGATTGTGCAGTGCAGCAATCGGAATAGAACGCAAACCCGTATCCATAATAAATGACAAATTTTGAATTCCTTGGGCTTGCAAATCCTCGGCTAAGGGGGCTACCAACCATTGGTAAAGTTGCTGTCCAGAGGCTAAATAACCCCGATTGTCTTTGATATTGGTGACGGCACTGCGGAATGTATTCGCAACCTGCAAAACTTGGGCACGTTTGATATTCACTCGTTTACGAATTGGTTCGCCTTTAGCCGTGACTAACAACAGTTCTAATTCATCGTTGGGTTGGTTAGAAGAGGCTGTCAACAAGGAATTTTGCGTACTCGTGTTAGGCGGAACAAACAAAGCATAAATCAGTGCCGGTTTAATCCCCGTTGCCTGTTCAATTTGCTGCAAAATTCGACGAGCATCTGATAATGTGCGAATGCCTGTGTCTGAACGCCCTAAATAGGTTTCAACCTGGCGCGTAAACGCTTCGTCCACTTTACCAAACAGAATGTCAATTTCTACATCGGAAACATTGACATTTAACGCATTTTGTGAAACAGAACGCTTCTGGATGAGTTGCCCATCCTCTGTGGGCAAGCTGGGTTGTACGGTAGGGGTCGGAGTAGCAGAAGGTCTAGGAGTAGCAGAAGGTGTCGGGGTAATCGGAGGTGTCGGGGTAGTCGGCGGTGCAGGGATAGGTGTCGGAGTAGTTGGAAGTGGGAGCGTACTCGGAGGTGGGGGAAGGGTTTGACCTGGGGTAATCAGTCGAATTTGGCTAGGAGAATTCCCTTGAGTGTACAGCCGAGGATATAGGCCGGAGGTGATTTGATTGCTGCTTCCAGTGGTAATCGCACCAAGGGTTCCGTTAATCCCGTTATAATTTGCTCCGACTGTAAACGGCGTGCCAATCAAACCGCCCTGATGCCGGATGGTAATAGAACCGCCACCCAACCCCCCCGCCGTTGAGAGACTGGCACTTGTACCTGTGCGATCGCGAAATGCCCCAGAAGCGCTGAAAAATCGCTGAGTGGTAATATCCACATCGCCCCCCCTGCCATTTGTGCCGCCTTGAGTATTAATCGAGGTAACGGCGATATTATTACTCGGGTTAAGGGTGACGTTCCCGCCATTGCCCTCGGTGCCACTGGAATTAATTGCACCGGCCTGAATCTGAGTAGGGGCTGTAACTGTAATTCGTCCTCCGTTAACTCCCGATGAATTCAAG
Source organism: Stenomitos sp. (assembly GCA_036704025.1). GTDB lineage: Bacteria > Cyanobacteriota > Cyanobacteriia > Cyanobacteriales > Coleofasciculaceae > Allocoleopsis. Next base: position 1,318 of record DATNQL010000324.1, on the reverse strand, counting down.
TTACCGCTGTTAATGGCACCCTGATTACTGCGGAGGGTGATATCTGCCCCATTGGTGGTAATATTGCCGATCTTGATATCCTGATTAGCATTGAGTGAAATCGCGGCATTCCCTAACCCTGTAAGCGTTCCGGTTGCCAAGATGGAACCAGCACCCGTGGGGGCGAGAAGGGTGACGGGGTCATTAAAGGTAATATTGCCATTCAGGGTGATTAAACCACTGCCGTTATTGCGTCCAATCGTCAGACTCCTGAAGCCATCTTGGAAAGTACCGGCAGCGGATAAGGTGAAATTTTGGCTGGGTATCAAGGGCTGTAAGATCAAGTCTGTGCCAGTCCCGCTGACGGTTGACCCAAACGTCATCTGTGTTGCCGTTAATGCCAAGTTGGACAACACTTGCACCGGGTCATTAAATACCAACTGATTGGCGGTGACATTACTATTGAATTGCGTTGTCCCTCCAGCATCCGTCGTGAGAAGATTCAAAGGGGCTGTTTCACCCACCTTCCCATTAAAGGTCGTCGTACCAGCGCCAGCATTGACGGTTAAAACCTGACCCCCATTCACAGCACCGTTAAACGTAATATTGCCACCCCCACTGTTGAGGGTAATATCGCCACCCAAGAGAATATTATTGCCTAGGGTGATATTACCTCCCTGTGTACTAATGTTATAATTAAGGGTTGTGGTTCCACCGTTGAGGGTAATAGAGCTATTTCCTGTTCCGGTCAGGTTGCCATTCACCGCGATCGCTCCTCCCGGTGCTTGAAAGGTTACTGGCGCATTAAATAGGCTGCTATTGAGGCGAATATTCCCGGTTCCATTCGCCCGTCCAATGGTGATTGAGTTAAAACCCGGTTGCAAGGCGGCTAAGGTTGTTGGGGTCAGATTCAAGGCACCTGCTACACCCGCACTACCCCATTCAATATCTCGGTTGGGTGTAAAAGGCTGAATCAAAAGATTGCCGGTACTTCGCACAGAGGGCGGATTCGTTCCGGCGGCTAAAAGGGTAATGTCGTTGCTGGTAAGGGTGATATCTCCACCCCCTAAAGCACCATCGGATACTACACCTCTAGTCACAAGACTGGTCGGGGCTGTAACTGCAATCGTGCCACCCCGACCACTGGAGGCATTAGAACTAATCACCCCTGGATTGCTGCCGAGATTGAACCGTTGTGTTGTGTCAATGATGCCATTAAGGCTACTGAGGGTAATATTTCCCCCATTCACCCCACTCGTCTGGATATCCCCCGCAATCAGATTGCCGCCAGAGGCGATCGCAATAGTCCCACCATCCCCCGTCCCATTGCCCCGAGAAA
>DATNQL010000323.1:0-1899 GCA_036704025.1 Stenomitos sp. | reverse complement strand
GGTGAAGACGATTTGGCAAGGTCTGCGACGACTGCATGACATCGCCCAAACTTGGCTGTTAGTCTCCCCGATTTCTACTACTCCTGTCAAGTCTAATTTTGTTAAGAAAGATGCGAGTAATGCATAGCTTAAAAAGGGGGACTTTAAGCTCGATAACGTACCTCACGAGACTAGGAAACGCTATAAATCAACCTGTTCTCAAATAGTAATAGACGCTACAATTCAAAACAGCCAAGTCTATTCGTGGGCGATGGAGACTTGATGGGGCTTGTATTCAATTGTAGCTACATACTTAAGGTTGAGAATGGCGAATACATCCAATATTCAGGTTGCGATAGCCCCTAAAGGTTCGGAGTTAGACGTTACCATCGACTTGAGAAATACAGAACCGGATTTTACTCCAGAGGAACTAGAAGCCTTGACACAACGTCTTTTTCAACAAATGAAGGACATTGATGAAGTCAAGCAAGTTCATCGCATACTAGAGCCAAATCCACCCGCAGGTAGTAAGCCACTCGATGCAGCATTTCTGATTGGACTGTTGCAGGCTGAGGTTAATTTAGCCAATATCAAGGCACTTTTAGGATTTATCTGGGAGCGATTATCGGGCAAGCCAATAGAGCTAAAAGTAGAGGCTAACGGCAAAAAACTGGAAGTTAAAGCCTATAGTCAGCAAGAATTAACGGCTGCTATTGAGGCAGCTCAAGACTTTTTAGCAGCAGCAAGTTAGGACAGGATCAATGGTTAAGGTGGCATTGTTGATTGGAGTCAGTCAATATGGAGCTGGTTTCAATCAGCTTCCTGCTGCGGCAAACGATGTGGCGGCAATGCAGCGGGTTTGGCAGCATCCAGATATGGGTGATTTTGATCCAGTCATTCCGCTGATCGATCCGGAACCGCAGGAGATGGGAATTGCGATTGAGAATTTGTTTGGCGATCGCAACCGAGATGACCTCTTACTTCTATATTTTTCCGGTCACGGTGTCAAGGATGAGAATGGGACTTTGTATTTAGCCACCCGTGCGACGCGCAAAAATGAGCGGGGGGGCTTAATCCGCTCCACGGCGATCGCAGCCCGATTTGTGCAGGAAATCATGAGCTATAGCCGTGCTCGGCGACAGGTGGTGATTCTCGACTGTTGCTTTAGTGGCGCGTTTGCGGAAGGCTTGTTAGCCAAGGATGACAGTTCTGTGGATATCAGAACCCAACTGGGTGGGGAGGGGCGAGTAATTCTCACGTCTTCTACCTCTACTCAGTATTCCTTCGCCCAGGAAGGCTCAGAGCTCTCGATTTATACTCGTTTTTTGGTTGAGGGGATTGAGACAGGTGCAGCGGATTTAGATGATGATGAGGTGATTTCGGCGGATGAGTTGCATGAGTATGCGAGTATCCGAGTTCAGAAAGCCTCTCCTGCCATGAAACCCGAAATTTATACGGTTAAGGAAGGGTACAAAATTATCCTAGCTAAAATCCCGATTGGTAACCCAAAACTCAAGTATCGCAAAGAAGTTGAGCGTTATGTTTATCGCGGCAAGATTTCGCCGGTGGGGCGCAGAATCTTAAATGCAAAACGAGATAGTTTGGGACTACCGAGGGATGAGGCGGCATTAATTGAGGCGGAAGTTCTCAAGCCTTATCGAGAATATAAGAAAAAAGTACACGAATATGAGCAGGCACTACGGGAGGCGATCGAACATGAATATCCGTTAAGTGATTACACTCGTGGTGAGTTACAGGATTTACAAAAGGTTTTGAGCCTTAGAGATGAAGATGTCGCACCCATTGAAATGCAAATTCTTGCACAAATAGAATCTGCATTTGCCTTTTTAGATGTAGATTCATCTCCCACTCAGCTTGCTCGTGTTGCGCTGGATGCGCGGTTGGGAAAACTTACAGGTG
>DATNQL010000322.1:0-5450 GCA_036704025.1 Stenomitos sp. | reverse complement strand
GTTTGAGTGGAAAGATAATAACGGGAACAAACTCTACGACTTTAATGGCGAAGTCAAAAGAGGTGACCTGCAAATGAGGGCTACAGTGGTTTATCACTCTGCTCAAAGCTCAGGTTCAGACCAAAAGCCAATTGCTTGCATCGCCACTTTATACGACCCTACGAGTGCAAAAACAGCACAAAACATCAATGGTCTGCCTCCAGATCCAGATCATCAAGTTCCAGCTTCGGCTGGTGATCCCAATGCACCATTCATGGGGATATCAGTTAATGGCATCAGTTACTCAGTTGCTGGGTTAGATACTGCGCGAGCGTCAGCCCATACCAACCTCACATTGGTTAGGCAAGCCAATATGATTTTCCCAGATGGGCGCTGGGTAAACAAACCTCTTAGAGATGCTGTGCTTAAATTAGGAACTCCAGGGCAAGGGATTAGCTCGCTGAATATAGCGGATATCGCTGCTATTGATGCTGCCAATTGTGCGCTGAACATTATGAAGGCTCCAACAGCCGTCAGCTCCAGTGTAGTGCCGAATATGGCGATCAAAGAAGAGGCATTTTTGGACGCTAGACAAATTAAAGCCATTCACAAGCGCGATACGATTGTTAATTTCCCAGCAACAACCCAGCCCCCTTATGATCTAAACGACAATCGAGCCCTGGTAAGACTTAAAGATTCGGCGGGTAACGACGTCACTCGTGAAACCACACGGGAATACATCAGCAATCCAGACAAACTGCAAATTGCTGAACTGGGTGAGCTGAATTGGGAGCGGGAAAATTTGAAAAAAACTGTTGCTAACTACCCCTTCTACTCTTTGCCTATTGAGCAGCGCCAGCCTCTGGAAATTCGAGTAACGCAGATCGACCTAAATTTACTTAGAAAGCAACCAGTGGGTACGAACAATTATTTGCTGCCCAACAGTGGCATTATCTACGCCAGCCGAGATGACGCACTGCCCGATATCAGCGATTTCAATCCCAATACAGACGGAGATAAGGGTTCTTCTGCCACAGACTTCTTCCTCGACCCCACACGCCGCCCCAATGGCATCCTACTCGTCAATGGCGCGAATCTATTACGAAAAAATGAGTACCGAATTGAAGAGAAAGGGTTGATTCTCGCAACAGATTTGCCGGTTTATATCAAAAGTCAAAAACTAGCTGGTAACCCAGGCGGGTTTAATCTCCACCTCAAGCCAGATGCAACTGCAATAAATGATGGGACTGTCCGAGAAGAGTTCATGGAGCAAGTTCTCCCTACTTACAGTAATTTCTACAATCGTCAGGCTACCATTAATGGCATTAATGGTGATGGCTTTAATCCCAACTTTGCTTGTCGTAAAGGTCAATCCGGCTGTACAGAAGGAGACCAGTGGCGAGCAGCCAGGATTCTTTCGGACGCTGTAACTTTATTGTCCAGTAATTTCCGGTTTGGTTACCGGAACGAGGGCGACTTTGACCTAAACAACAATGTCGGTAACTTAGCAGTAGAATCTCGCCTGAAGCAAGGCTTCTGGTGGAATGCTTTTGCCACGAATGGTGAATGGGTCGATCCGGCGAATGGATATCCCAAAGACTTTGATGCCGTAACGGGCACTCAAGGAAGCACTTATGTAACCAATGGTGTAACGCCAATCCAGCGTCGGGTGAATTTTCCAGAGTACAAGATGGAGATTTGTCGGAAACTCCCCGTAGCCGCTTGTGGACCAGGAGATTGGAAAGCAACGGAGAAAATAGATACTAATAATGATGGTGTGCTGGATACGGACATACCCATTGGTGGTACAACAGCTCCATCTCCAGCAACAGAGCCACCTCTAAACGATCCAACAAGAATTCGCTATGTAGCTCCTGCTGACCGACGCTATCCCCGTCGTGTTGCCTTTCAGCGAAATAGCGCTGGAGAACTCATCGTTCCAGATACTTGTACTGCTGCTGCGCCCGCCAACTGCAAGGCAATACCCATAGGAGCGGCAGGTCCGGTTCCTTATGATGGAACAACGACACCTGTACCGACAGCGGTAAACAATGCCCTTTGGTTCTGGACAACAGGGGATAATACCAATCCCTCACCCGTTATTGGTACTCCTACCCTTCCCACAGATGTCCTGACTCTCCCGCCTAACGTCAGTTACAACAACACCAACAAACTTTATTACGCTCCTTTCGAGCCAGAGGAAGTATCGGAAAGACAGCTCCTATTACCAGGATTGCCGGAATTTCCCAACGTACTGAAAACGGCGGGCATCAGGTCTTTAAATAGTACTAGAAATAGTACTAGCGCTACTAATTTGAGAAGTGCTCCGTCAGACTATTCGGTGTTCAACTTTGATAGTGTTAGCGGCGTCTGTAATTTTTCTAAAGACTACAAGCCAGCAACTTTCGTTGATTGTGCGACTGATCCGGAGACCACAACTAATAAAACGGCTATCCAGGAGGCGATTCAGTATGCATGGGGGAAATTACTGACTTACAACCCAACCACCAATGATGATGCAGTTTATCTCGACAAAAATGACACCATAAATCCCCTGCCTTTCAATCCGACTGGAGGGTTACCGATTGGAGACTGGCAAAACAAACGAACAATTACGTTGAAGGCGTATGCAAAGGTCAATATCTACTCTTTGCCTAAACCTGTAAATAACACAGAAATTTTGTCAGGTTTAGACATCATCTTTGATTCCAATAATCGAATAGATGACCCAATCTTTGTGATCCGTCCGTTTGACTATGCTCAGAATGTGGCGAACAACACTCCTCTCATCTTTTTGAACGCCGTTAAAGTGATACCCCAGGGAGTCGATCCAAATAATATTTTCTGGGTTCCTACTAAATACCTGCAATTCATTGTTCACAATGACTCAAATGACCATGCTCTGGCAGGGAACTTTATTGGTGGTGGCCTCGAAAACGGTCAATCCCTTTTTGCTTTTGTTACGAATCAGCGAAATCCGAATGGCACGTTCACAACTCCCACCAGTTCTGCGCCTAACATCCTCAAGGGAGCGCGTTTCCTAGGATTTGACCCTACCAGCGTCATTCCCACTGGTGCGATGACAGCGATGACGACAACGGCTGAACCCCTACTCATCCCCGTCTTAAACCTGCACTCCCCAGAAGGAAGCCCAGCGAAGACTGTAGGCGACGCTTTTGGTGGACAAACAATCAACCAGAACTATTGGGTACAGCGCGTACTCAATGAGGTAACAGAAACCTACAACGCAGTCTTCATTATGGGAGATTCTCCCTCCAGACCATTTACGGGAATCGCTAATGCTCGATATAGCGGCGAAAGTGGAGGCGGATTAGGCAACTTCCCCCGGTTCCTCGAAGCTTGGCAAAGTCCTGGGCCGGACTCTCCTGCCGACGCTGCCGACATCCCCAAGTTCAATGCGAATACGAAGATTAGCGGCAGCTTTATCCAATTCAAAAGGAGTATTTTTGCCACAGCTCCGTTTGAGGCAATAGACGACCCGAAACAGGATAATTCCTTATTCTTTGATACATCAGCTACTGGTTTACCCGATTATATGGAGCCCTTCGCTTTCGCGCAGAATCAGCAGGTACCCTATGTATACAAAGGTGGTGGTCAATTACGTAAAGCCCCCTACTATCGCCCACCTAACCGTGCGTGGGGTTATGATATCGGTCTTTTGAAGCAGTCACCGGACTTGTTCTCCAGACGGTTCTCGACTCCATCCGCCGGTACGCCTAACGAGTACTACAGGGAAGTGAGCCGAGATGACCTTTGGGTTAAAACGTTAATGTGTGCGGCTGAACAAGTACCAGCAGCAGCAGTAGGAGCGCCGCCAACTTACAGCCAATGGGCGATCGCCGACCCCAAACAACGTCCGAGTGATTGTCCAAATCTGAGCCAATACGCAGATCCTCAACCTTAAACTCAACGCTGAGGCATGACCGATGATGATACCCAAACAAAAACTACCTTCTCTCCCATCGACCGAGTCAGGGTTCACCCTGATTGAGTGCTTGGTTGCAATCATTATCGTCAGCATTTTGATGGTGGCGGTCGCCCCAGCGGTCGTTATCTCGACCGCCACGAGAGTGCAAGCGCGTCGTGTCGAACTGGCCACCCAAGCCGCCCAATTTTACATGGATGGTCTACGTGCAGGGAGGATTCCGCCGCCTCCCTATGGAAAGGTGATGAAACCTGACCTGACTCAGAACCCTTCCCAGATCAACTTGTTAACAACATTTCCGGCACCCAAAGGCGGAGCTTTGACTCCTCCCACTCCTGCCACGGCAGGAGTGACGCCAACAGTGGAAAATGTTTACTACAAAGATGCCAACGGTTACCCCTATTTGTATTGTGTTGATCTAGATCGGGAGGCTGGGTGTACCAAAGGAGATTATGTCGTACAAGGTTTCCGCAGCTTTCTCCCAAGTTCTAGTGATGCGACTCAACCCGATCAATCGGACAAAGGACAGCTAGGGTATATGCTGGGCATCCGGGTCTACAGAGCCGACTCAATGAGCATCAACGGGGATCTGAAGACGACTGTAGACTCAACTACACGTAGATCCAGAAAGATAGCAACCTTTACAGGTGGAGCAGGCGATCGCACAATGCCCTTAGTCGAAACGACAACACAAATTCGTACTGAGCAAACAACCTATGAAAGCCTCAAACAGCGCTTGGGTGTTAAGTCGGATACGCCAAGTTCCAGTCCCAGTCCGTAAATGATAGAGAGTGGTTAAGCAGATTGTGAAGCCTCGAATTTGTGAGCCAAAGGGTAAAGAATAAAATGGTTAAACTACTGCAAACACTGATAACCTATAAGCTCAAACAACCTAAAACCAGCCAAAACAACGCTGGCTTTACCTTAATAGAATTGCTAGTCGGCCTGGTTCTATCCCTTTTGGTCATCCTCCCTTTGCTGGGGTTCATGGTCAATATGCTACAGACAGACCGACAAGAACAAGCGAAAGCCTCCTCCGAACAAGAAATCCAATCCGCGCTCAGCTATATTGCTAGAGATTTAGAGCAGGCTGTCTATATCTATGATGGAGCTGGAGTGGATAAAATTAAAGCTGGCCTCCCAATACCTGCAAATACAAATAGTGTTCCAGTCCTTGTGTTTTGGAAGCGCCAATTTGTACCAGATGTTATTCCTACTGGTGGGTCAAAAAACGATGACGGCTTTACTTACGCCTTGGTTGCCTATTATCTGGAAACTACACCCCAAGCTGCATGTACCCCCACGAATACTTGGTCATGTACAGCTCAAATTACAAGACTTCTAGTAAGAGGTGCGGTAACAGGTCGAGACGGTCAACCTATTCCTAATAGTGATAGAGCACAGCCAGACAAAGGGTTCAAGTTATTCAATCCCACTACGGATTCTGCTTCTCTTGAAGACATCATGAATGCTTGGACACCGGATGGCACTATCGAAAACAAACCTGTAGTCTTGCTTGATTATA
>DATNQL010000321.1:0-7605 GCA_036704025.1 Stenomitos sp. | reverse complement strand
CTATTTTTAAAGTTATAAGTTATACATGTAAAGCGTTTTTTATCCGTCTATATACGGTATCAAAGTATAATTTATAGCTTTATTACTTGATAAAATTAGGTGAAAACCGATTGTGACAGTTGAGGGTGCGGAATGTAGGCTAGAATACTTTGGGCAGAAATTTGGTAGAGAGGTAATCGCAGTTCCTCCACATTTCACCAGTCAAGAATGCAGTAAATGTGGTGCTAAAGTCCAAAAAACTTTAAGCACTCGCACTCATTCTTGTCCACATTGCGGGTATATTGAACAGCGCGATGTGAATGCTGCCAAGGTAATTTTAAGTCGTGCAAGCGCTACGGGTGGGCAACCCGGAAGTAACGCTAGTCGAGTTGTAGCCTCTACTCCTGTTGGTTGCAAGACCTGCAAGAGCAAGCAACGACGATGAAGCTAGAATCCCCGCGCTTCTTGCGCTGGCGAGTGTCAATCAGCAACAGTGAATAGTAAGCCGTTATTGAGTCACCGCCGACGGATGGAACGGCCTTCTGGATCTGTTGAAGGGGATGTAAGTCCAATTCAGGCATTCCCCGTTGAGAACAGAAGCCCACCTTTACCCGAACCGTCCGCTCACATAGTCCCGAGTGGATTCTTGCTGCGGGTTTTGGAAAATATTTTCGGTGCGGTCGTATTCTACCAAGTAGCCCTGTTTTCCACCTTTATCGGTTGCCTTCGCATTGAAAAAGGCGGTCATATCCGCGACTCGCGTGGCCTGCTGCATGTTGTGGGTCACAATCACAATGGTGTAGTTTTCCTTGAGCTGGTGCATCAATTCCTCAACCTTCAGCGTAGAGATCGGGTCAAGGGCAGAGCAAGGTTCATCCATTAACACTACATCCGGATTGGTCGCGATCGCACGCGCAATACACAAACGTTGCTGCTGTCCACCGGATAGCGCCAATCCGTTTTGCTTCAGTTTGTCTTTGACTTCATCCCACAGTGCAGCTTTCTGTAAAGAGCGCTCTACTAACTCATCCAGATTGCCTTTGTAGCCATTCACTCGCGCTCCATAGGCAATATTGTCATAAATTGATTTGGGGAACGGATTGGGTTTTTGAAACACCATGCCAATCCGCCTGCGTACCTCTACGGGATCGATGCTTTTATCGTAGAGGTCTTGCTTATGGTAATAAACTTTTCCATCGATATGAAATCCATCAATTAAATCGTTGAGGCGGTTAAAGCAGCGCAGCAAAGTACTTTTTCCACAACCAGAGGGTCCGATGAAAGCCGTTACGCGGTTTTTAGGAATGTCCATCGTAACATCCTGAACCGCTAAAAACTTACTATAGTAAATATCGAGTTTCTCTACCTGTAAAACGGTTTCGGTTTCCTCCACAGTAAACCGATCGCGCTTTGTATTGGGCTGGCTATAAGTCATAACAATCTCACCTGAATTTTTAGTTGACATTCCAATAGAAATGGTTTTTTGGGGTGTTGCCTACAATCCGTGAAGAATTGGGACTTGACGACATTTTTAGGTTGCTTTCTTAACCGTCTTAATTCCTAAAGATTCTGAGATCGACGTTTCTTCAATACACGCTCTTACGAGTTGCCCAGCGAGCAAGTATGCTGGTCAGTAAGATTAAGACAACGAGGAGAAAAGACGCGGCCCAGGCCAGCTCCTTTTGGGCTTCAAAGGGCACTGAAGCAAAGTTATAGATTAAAACAGAAAGAGATGGAGTGGGCTTCCATATTCCTCGCGGCCAGAAGGGTGAATTGAGCGCCGTAAAAATTAGCGGGGCTGTTTCGCCTGCGGCACGAGCAATTGCCAGAGTTACGCCTGTAATAATGGCAGGTGTCGCGGCTGGAAGCACTATCCTGAGAACAGTTTGGTAGTTAGACGCTCCCACTCCCACCGATGCCCACCGGATATCTTGGGGAACAATCTGTAGCGCTTCATCGGTCGTTCGGACAATTGTGGGCAACATCAGCACCGCCAGAGCTACGCCGCCTGCGACGGCTGAAAATCCTCCCATGGTTACGACGATAATCCCGTAAGCAAATATTCCCGCAATGATGGAAGGCACACCAGCGAGAACGTTGGTGGCAAACCGAATCCAGCGAGATGTTTTACCGGTGCTGAATTCTGATAAATAAACAGCGGCTAATACACCGAACGGTAGACTGATGGCAGTCCCAATTCCTACCGTCATCAAAGTACCAATAATGGCATTACCAACCCCACCTCCCTTCAAGCCTGGAGGTGGAGGCAGCTTGGTAAATAAGTCTAAATTCAGACGATTCGCCCCCTGAGTGAGGACGTAGAACAGCACCAAAAATAAAGGGATGAGAGCAATGATTAAGCAGGCACCTGCCAGTAGGGTCATCACCATCCCGAACAACGTTCGCGGACTGGTGTAAGACCGAGTCATACCACTGGCAGGGGAACCAAAAGAATGTTGGTCTTGAGCGCTAGTTGACATATAAGAAGACTTTACACAGGATGGGGCCGATGCTCTCTCAGTCGCTAGAATTTCTTCACTTGGCGAACAATCAACTCAGCCAAGACATTAACGATTAGTGTGATGAGAAACAGAACCAGCCCTGCATACATGAGAGCCGCTACTTGTAAGCCGGAAGCCTCGGCAAATTGATTGGCAAGGAGGGAAGCGATCGTGTTGGCGGGTGCTAGCAGCGAAATATTCAAATGATTGGCGTTGCCAATGATCATGGTAACAGCCATTGTTTCTCCCATCGCCCTACCTAAAGCTAGCATGATTCCGCCAACAATTCCTGAGAAAGCCGCAGGAATGAGGACTCGAAAAATGGTTTCCCAGCGTGTTGCTCCCAAGCCCAGGGATGCTTGCCTTAAATCGGGAGGCAGGGAAGCTAAAGAATCGCGAGAGATTGCCGTGATGATGGGCAAAATCATGATAGTTAAGATGATGGCCGCCGGTAACATGCCTGGGCCACCTGGGGGAGTGCTAAAGATGGGCAACCAGCCGAAGTTCGTGTGAAGCCATGCCCCGATTGGGAGCAGGAAAGGAATCAGAACAAAAATGCCCCACAAACCGTAGACAACACTCGGAATAGCCGCTAGAAGCTCCACCATAAATACGAGTGGTGTCCGAACCGATAAGGGCAGAAAATTTTCGCTCAAAAAGACAGCCGTGCCAATTCCCAGAGGTACTGCCAACAATAGCGCGAGCGCCGCACTAACGATTGTCCCATAGATCATGGGAAGCGCCCCGTAAGTCTCGTTAACGGGATTCCAGGCACTAGAGAACAGAAATCCTAGACCATATTTGGCGATCGCAGGCATCGCCCTGATCCCAACCACGACAGCTACATAAATTAAAACCCCGGCAACCGCTAGCGCTAAAATGCGAGTTAGCCAGACAAAAGCCTGATCCAGAGTTTTTTCGGTACTGGAGCGAGGCTGGATTCCGGCTGGAGAATTCTGAGCTGGTGTAGCCATGATTGACTTTACTGAACAAACGGATGAGAAAAAAGTGGGAGCGAACATTCTACCAAGCTGTTTATGAGCGATCGCTCATGAAGGCTACAAGAAACACCCGTAGCTAGAATTACCTAACCATAAAGGTTTCAAAAAGTGTTTCTTAGAAGTTGCCCCCAAATGCAGTGACCGACACGGATAAGTTGGTTATCAATTCCCGCCTTCCCGTATCGGATACCACAACTGGATGCAACGAAAGGATCACTAAACCGTCAAACCTAGCGTACTGTAACTCAAAACCAGCAATGGAACTACCTTGGAGTTAGCTTCAAGTTTCCGTTCGAGGCTATTGACCCAGGGTAATTTTGTACTCTGGGCTAATTTGATCGGCTGCCGCCGCGACTTTCTGAGCAACGTTTTTGGGTAGAGGAACATACCCTAGCTCTGGGGCAACTTTCTGACCTTCAGTTAAAGCATACTCAACCATGCCTTCGATTGCTTTGGCTTTAGTTGGATCGGAATACTTTTGATGGACAAGAAGCCAAGTGTAGCTAACGATGGGATAGGACTGGTCGCCTTCTGGGTCGGGAATGAACGCCCGGAGGTTTTCCGGCAGTTGCACGGCTTCCAGTGTTTTCGATGCCGACTGGTCGTCATAGGTAACAAATTTACCGGCTTTGTTTTCCAAGGCGGCAGCCTTCAGATTATTTTGCTTGGCGTAGCCGTACTCGATGTAACCAATCGCCCCTGGAGTCTGCTGAATTTGGGCCGTGACGCCTTCATTCCCCTTGGCACCAACCCCAGTAGGCCACTGTACGGTCTTTCCTTCTCCCACCTTCGTTTTCCACTCTGGGCTGACGGCACTGAGATGTTTGGTGAAAACACCCGTTGTACCGCTTCCGTCAGAACGGTGTACTACGGTGATATTTTGGTCTGGCAGCTTGGCGTTTGGGTTCGCTTTGGCGATCGCAGGGTCATTCCACTTCTTAATTTTACCAAGCAAGATATCGGCATAGACTTGCCGAGGTAGTTTCAGTTCATCCACGCCTGGAACGTTGTACGCCAGAACAATACCACCCGCCGACACCGGCAGTAAGAGAACACCTCCTTTGTCTGCTGGCACCTTTTGAATTTCTTCATCCTTCATCGCCGTGTCACTAGCGCCAAAGTCTACGGTACCTGCCGTGAATTGCTCAACGCCAGCGCCACTACCCACGGACTGGTAGTTAACCTGTAGTTTGGGATATTTGCCGTTCAGGTCTTGAAACCAACGCTGGTACAAGGGTGCCGGAAATGAGGCTCCAGCACCGACTACTTCTACATCTTGCTGGAGGGCGAGTTTATCCGAGCCAGCATTTTTAGAGGCGTCGGAAGAAGTACCGCCATCGGCAGCTTTGTCTTGGCCTTGCGGCCCACTGCAAGCGGCTAAGCTGACTGTCATAGCGACCACCGCCACTGAGGCCGCTAGACGTGTAGTATGGGTGAAATTTATCCGAGGAAGCATTGTTATCTAATTTTTTTACTTCTATCAGTAAACCTATAAAAGAATAGAGCTTAGACGTAAAGGGAAGATTAAGAGTTTTGGCCTCTGCCCACTTCGGTCAGTCCAGCGGAAGTTCAATGGAGAAAGATGAGCTTGCTTCAGGCTTATTGATGAGCTGAATTCAATTAGAATTCCACTCCATTCGTAAAATTATGAATATTTCTTCTACCTAGAATAATGCTTTGAGCTTCAAACTTCAGCTAAGTCTTGTAAACCTTCGCCGATTTCATCATAAAACCTCTGTAAAAACTCAATATAGTCTTCAATCATTCGGATTCTTTTCTTGAGAATGATTAACAGCTATCAAATTGAGCCAAAATTATTTTAGAAAATCTAGCAATCGCTCACCTTAACCACAGAATTTGGTCAAATTTTCGATAGTTGCAACAGAGGAATGTTAAAACAAGTATTAAACTTGACTTTGTCCTAATGTGAGCGGATGCCCCTGATCTCTTCGCGCCAGAGTCCTGCGATGAACGGGTAATACGCAGTTGCATTCATACGTAGCACATTGAATTTCTCCGCGTCGGGAGCGTCCCCCTGTCTGGGTGTCTATCTCAACTACTATGTTTGAACGCAACTCGGTATAACGTCGCACCCTGGTTGGAGAGTCAGGTTTCCCTGAGGTATAAAGTTTTGGGCAACCAGCAAATCTTCTGGAAAATAAAACAGAAGACATGCTTTCTTTTACAATAAATGCCTTCCACCTTGTACAATTTTGGCTATTTGCCTCTTGCTGACTGTGTCTGTTCCCAATGAACTTCTGTGGGCGTTGATTGGCCTACTACTGACAATCGGCGGCACTTTTGTGGAAGCCTTTGTGACTAATCCGCCCTGGGATTGGTCTGGGCATGGCCTCCAAACAGTATCGATTGGTGTTACCTATCAAATCGGGGCTGTCCTCCTTACCGGTTGTTTAGGCGGTAAAAGTGCTGGTGCCCTGTCTCAAATCGCTTATATTGTCTTGGGTTTAAACTTGCCCGTCTTTACCCAAGGTGGGGGTCTTAGCTATCTCAAGGAGCCTAGCTTTGGCTACTTACTCGGCTTTATCGCCGGTGCTTGGGTTTGTGGCTTCTTAGCTTTTCGGATGCCGCCCCGGATCGAATCTCTCGCCTTTAGCTGTCTGTGTGGTCTTTTGACGATTCATCTCTACGGTATAGGCTATTTGATCATTTTCCATGCCCTGAGCTTGGCAACCTTTGGCAATTTGTCTCTATGGCAAGCGATCCTGAAATACTCGATTTATCCGCTGCCAGGACAAATGATCGTCACTTGTGCTGTTACCGTTTTAGCCTTTGCCTTGCGACAACTGATGTTTTACTAAGGTTGCCAGTTGACAGGGTGCAGGTTGAAAGTTATCTTCAAAAAGCCCAATTCTCCAACACTCAACCTTCTAACCCTCAACCCAATGGCCTATAACCCATGACCAAGTCCCTGAAAAACCCCTTTTTTTGGGTTATTGCCTTAATCAGTCTGATTTCGGATCAGTTAAGCAAATCTTTAGTGGTGCAGAATTTTGAGCTGAAGGAAACTCTAGCGCTTTGGCCTGGTGTCTTTCACTTTACCTATGTTTTAAATCCGGGTGCGGCTTTTAGTTTCTTTCACGGAGAAGTTTGGTTGCGCTGGCTGTCTTTGGTCGTGAGCATGGGTTTAATCGCGTTCGCTATGTTTGGCCCTGTTCTGAATACTTTAGAGCAGCTCGGTTATGGCTTTATTTTGGGAGGAGCTTTGGGCAATGGCGTTGACCGTTTTTTCAACGGTTGCGTTGTTGAGGGTAAGCTTTTAACTTGCGTCGTCGATTTTTTGGATTTTCGTCTGATTCATTTCCCCGTGTTCAACCTGGCAGATGTGTTTATTAACATTGGCATTATCTGCTTACTGATTGTTAGTTTTCGCCATCAGCCCCCCGCCTCAAATTCCCGCCGTCTTTAAAATAGGCGATCGCTAATCCAGGTGACAGCTTGCCCTATCCCCTCTTCGGCGCAAATCTTCTCATATCATGTCCGGTTAAACACCCATCGTTAGGATTGACGCGGGGACACGGGGACACGGGGACGCGGAGAGTTTTTATGATGGGTAATTAGACGGACATGATATCACCGAGTTCAATCGCGTGTTGATGGTCGTTTTGATGCTCGATGGCTTCCCGCATGGCACCCGCAAGCCCTTGAACGGTCAGCTTTTTGACCGAGTGCCATACAGGGCTGTACATCGCCACGGGAAGCCATCGTGATGATGGTAATGTTCATCCCCGTTGGCTCAAATCCACTAAGCCGATTCAGATTTGAGCAACCAAGAGGGATGAGTGAGCAGTTCTGCGGTGGAGCGTTTTTCTACCATCTCCCTGGTAATGGTGCAGCGATGAATATCTTTGCGGGAGGGCAATTCGTACATAATCTCCAGCATCAGCTCTTCTAGGATGCCCCGCAGTGCTCTCGCTCCAGTTTTGCGGCGAACCGCTTCTTGGGCGATCGCTCTTAGAGCATCCGGCTGAAACTCAAGACGAATACTATCCATCTTGAGTAATTTTTGGTATTGCTTCACTAAAGCATTGTGAGGTTGTGTCAATATCCTGACCAAGGTGTCTTCATCCAGTGGCTCGACCGCAGTGATGGCAGGCAACCGCCCA
>DATNQL010000320.1:0-2279 GCA_036704025.1 Stenomitos sp. | reverse complement strand
AAGGCAAATGTCGGCATGTGGTATAGAAACTCAGACATGGTGAATTTTGTGGTTCGAGCCAATCAAGTAAACATTGCTAAACATTGAAAAACATTATTCCAATGTTTATTACTTTAGCAGCCACACCTTGTCAAACATTGCTACACATTATTAAGCGTTTTGCCAAGGTGAGAGGGATATGATGATTTGGCGACAAATCCAGATTCATCAATGAGCCAGAGCGATCGCGTTCAAACTTCTGTTTACTTTCCCAAGGACATCCATGATGCTTTGGTGCAATGGGCAGAGGAAGAAGATCGCCCCATTAGCAATCTTGTGGTGCGTATTGTTAGCAAGGCGGTAGAGGAACGTCAGAAACAAAAAGACCCTCCGCCACAGCAGCAAGGTGGCTGAGTGTCGAATAGCACACTTAGCTAGCTGTTAGGGAAGCGAACTTCACCTCAACCAATAGATCAGGGAATGCCCCGTCCTGATTGACGGTGGATGTCAAAATTGTTTAGTGTTGCATCACACAAAACAATTGTTGAGAGATGAGCAAATTTGGCGAAACACTACGGCAGCTCCGAGAGGCTCAGAACTTGGGGCTTCGGGAGACAGCGACCTTGGTGGGCATCTCGCCAACTTACCTGAGCCGGATTGAGCGGGGCAAGGAACATCCACCTAAGCCGGAAGTGATTAAGGAACTCGCTCGCATTCTTGCTGCTGACCCAGATGTCCTGTTCCGACTCTGCCCTTCAACCGATCCGGATATTGTTGCTTTACTCAAGGAAAGACCCAAGGTGCTGGAATTACTCCGTCTGGTGATGGCTAAAGAACTCTCGGATGAACAGATTAGCCAAATTGAGCATTTTATTAAGCGAGACCTCTTAGGGGAGGCTTCCATCGATACAATACAAGACTCGCTATCTATGAGTAGTCCCTAGCCTTCTTTGCTCTTGAGAATCCAAGTTGTTACAGCAGTCCCATGAAAGCGAAACAGTTGTCAATCCCCGATCTAGAAGACACTACAGCAGATTCCACTATTTCTGAAGGCTATATCCTTGACTTCATCAGTGGCGAGAAAAGTTTCAAGGATACGCCTAAAGAACAAGTGCGTCAGCGGATTGCACGAGCGCTGTTTCACGAATATGCGATTTCGTTGGATGATATGGAGGCTGACTTTCGAGTCTCCATCGGTGGGAAGCGGAAGAAGCTGGATATTGCCATCTTTCACCACGACGAGGAGCATACACCAGAGAACTTGAGTCGGGTGGTGGTATGTCGGCAGGAACCGAAGGTGGGTAGGACTGCGGTCAGGATACGGGATTTTGACCAGGCAGCGAAGGACTTAGACGAGCTTGAGACCATCATGGAGCATATTGACTCTTGTAAGTATGGTCTCTGGACGAATGGTTTAGAGTTCTTTTATCTGGAGAAGAAGAAAAAGCGGTTTGAAGTTCGGTTTGAACCGATGGGAGACTGGCCGCCTGCGGATGAGTCGCTAGAGTCACAGGAGGTTGTTTCTCTGGCTCGTACCCGGAAGGCTGACCCAGAGATGCTGCGGGTGACTTTCCGGCGCTGTCATAACTTCATTCATGGCAATGAGGGAATGCCCAAAGATGCAGCGTTTTGGCAGTTCCTCTACTTGATTTTCTGCAAGATGCACGATGAGCGTGCGCCTCGGATGCAGCGGCGTTTTTATGCTGGTCTCAAAGAGCAGTTTGATCTAGAGGGACGCAAGGAAATCCGGCGGCGAATTATGCCGTTGTTTGAGGAAGTTAAGGAGAAGTACAGCAATCTCTTCCGGGGGAATGAGGAAATTACACTTTCAGACCGCGCTTTGGCATTCATGGTGTCTGAGTTGGCGAAGTATGAGTTTAGCCGGACGGATGTGGATGCTAAAGGGGCGGCGTATCAAGAGATTGTTGGCACCAATCTGCGGGGTGATAGGGGGCAGTATTTTACGCCACGGGGAATGATCAAGCTGGCAGTGCAAATGCTTAACCCAAAAGAACACGAGCGGGTTTTAGACCCTGCCTGCGGCACTGGAGGATTTTTGGTGGCGGTGCTGGCTCATATACTAAAGAAGTTTCGGGATGAGGCAAATATAGCACCAGAGTTTGAGTCAACGGAGGAGTTTCTCTCTGTGAATGACCGCTTAAGGGAGTTTGCTGAAAATCAGGTGTTTGGGGCTGATTTTGACCCGTTTCTGATTAAGGCGTCCCAGATGAATATGGTCATGGCGGGAGATGGCAGGGGGCATCTGTATCACATCAATTCGCTGGAGTTTCCTAACGGGC
>DATNQL010000319.1:0-18234 GCA_036704025.1 Stenomitos sp. | reverse complement strand
CTGCCTTTTGCCTTCTGACTTCTGCTATATGACAACTTCCCCACCTCGTGCTGGATACACCTTACCCGTGTTTGCTTGTGCTGCTGCTCTTGCCGCACTGCATCGGTTACATCAACAGCCACCCCTCGATGCCGTACTTGTAGATTTAATTGAACCCCCTGAAACGGTAGAAATTCCCATTGAACAAGTGGCGGAAATTCGAGAAGGAATGGCGCTAGCTGTCACACGCTCCCAACCGGGTGATAACCTTGATCTCACTCGCAATACCCCCATTTGGGCCTTAGTCGAATGGGGCGAATCACAGCAAACCGAACAGGTGCGATTAGTGGGTGGTGAGGGTATTGGACGACAGTTAAACGCGGATGGGAAAGCGGCAATCTATGCTTATGCCCAGCGATTGATCCAGGAAAATCTGAGGCGGCAACTGGCAGTGGAGAAAAAAATTCAGGTGACCATTATCCTACCGGAAGGGCGTAAACTGGCAGAACGCACCTCGAATGCAGCCTTTGGCGTTGTCGAAGGACTCTCCCTACTAGGAACGAGCGGAATTTCTCAACCTCTAAGTGCCCCCGGTCAATTGGAAGCATTCCGTGAAGAATTACAACACAAAGTCAACCAATTCCAGAATAATCAACAATCTCCCAATGACCGATTACCCATTACCCATTCCCCAACCTTAGTATTCTGTGTCGGAGAAAACGGTCTGGATTTCGCGCGACAATTGGGGATTAATCCGGCACAACTGATTAAAACCGCGAATTGGCAAGGGCCAATGTTGGTGGAAGCGGGATTGCAGCAAGTCCCAGCCATTTTGTTGTTTGGCTACCACGGCAAGCTGATTAAACTGGCGGGTGGGATTTTTCATACTCACCATCACCTCGCGGATGGACGGCTAGAAATTCTCACGGCTCACTGCGCTAAGCTAGGTCTACCCCCATCAGTGTTACAGGAGGTTTTTGCCAGTACGACGGCGGAAGCGGCGCTGAAGTATCTGCGGGAATTGGATGCTAGCAGTGGCAGCCATTGGGTGGAGCAGGTTTACAGCTCAATTGCCTCTACCATTGATGCTCGCTCCCAAGACTATATCCGCAAGCACAGTGAACAGGACGTTCGCGTCGGTTGTGTGCTGTTTGATCGCGATCGCCAAATCATCGTTGGTAGCGAAACAGGTACCGCGTTATTGTCGCAATTATGCTAACTTTGTATGAATCTCTACACACTTAAACGATAGAAACCCTAGGGTTTCAATTAATCTGTTTACCGCAATAGATGTTCGCTGCTCAATGGTTAGGCTTTGGCAGCGAACTGTTGCACTCTTACACAATTTCTATAACGGACGCAGCAGTGACACTACAGACAGGACAAGCATCTCACGACACAGAGACTTTATCAACATCGTCTCTAGCCGATCGGTTAAATCGCCAAATAATCGTCATTCTGGACTTTGGCTCTCAATACTCTGAGCTCATTGCTCGTCGCATTCGCGAGACTCAAGTATATTCCGAAGTTCTCTCCTATCGCACCACTGCCGAACAGCTACGACAGCTTAACCCCAAGGGAATCATCCTCTCCGGTGGTCCCAGTTCTGTCTATGATACAGGTGCCCCCTTGAGTGACCCAGAGATTTGGAATCTGGGGATTCCTGTGCTAGGCGTGTGCTATGGGATGCAGTTGATGGTACAACAACTCGGTGGTCAAGTGACGCGAGCCGAACGGGCGGAGTATGGTAAGGCATCGCTGATTATTGATGATCCCACCGACTTACTCACCAATGTGGACGATGGCTCCACCATGTGGATGAGTCATGGGGACTCCTGTGAGATGTTGCCAGAGGGATTTGAAACCCTAGCCCATACCGACAATACACCTTGTGCGGCGATCGCGCATCATGAAAAGAAGCTGTATGGGGTGCAGTTCCATCCAGAGGTTGTCCATTCCCTGGGGGGTATGGCTCTGATTCGTAACTTTGTCTACCACATCTGTGACTGTGAACCCACCTGGACAACTGCTGCGTTTGTGGAGGAAGCGATTCGGGAGATTCGCGGTAAGGTTGGGGATAAACGGGTGTTACTGGCACTCTCTGGCGGCGTTGATTCATCGACCCTTGCCTTCTTACTGTATAAAGCCATTGGTGAGCAACTCACTTGTATGTTCATTGACCAAGGCTTCATGCGAAAAGGAGAGCCAGAGCGATTGCTGAAACTGTTTAAGGAGCAATTCCACATTCCGGTCGAGTATGTGAATGCACGCGATCGCTTCTTAGAGCAAATCAACGGTATCACAGACCCCGAAGAAAAGCGCCGTCGCATCGGTCACGAATTTATTAACGTCTTTGAAGAAGAGTCCCGACGCCTTGGCCCCTTTGATTATCTGGCTCAGGGTACCCTTTACCCCGATGTGATTGAGTCGGCGGACACCAACGTCGATCCCAAAACGGGTGAACGAGTGGCGGTGAAAATCAAGAGCCATCACAATGTCGGAGGTTTACCCAAAGACTTGCGCTTCAAGCTGATTGAACCCTTGCGTAAACTGTTTAAAGATGAGGTTCGCAAAGTCGGTCGCTCCATCGGTTTACCCGAAGAAATTGTCAATCGGCATCCCTTCCCAGGGCCAGGATTAGCGATTCGCATCCTGGGGGAAGTCACCGCCGAACGGCTCAATATTTTACGAGATGCCGATCTCGTGGTTCGTCAAGAAATTAATCGTCGGGGCATCTATCACGATTTTTGGCAGGCATTTGCCGTATTGTTGCCAATTCGCAGTGTGGGGGTCATGGGTGACCAGCGTACCTACGCTTATCCTATCGTCTTGCGTCTGATTAATAGTGAGGATGGCATGACCGCTGATTGGTCACGGGTGCCTTACGACTTGTTGGAAACCATTTCTAACCGAATTGTCAACGAAGTTAAGGGAGTCAATCGTGTAGTCTACGATATCACCTCCAAGCCCCCTGGCACGATCGAGTGGGAATAAATAGCTGTAGAACGGCCTTTAAGCTCAATTCAACAGTAGCGCATCAATCCTTGAAAGCCCCCTAAATCCCCCAATCTTGGGGGACTTTGAACGATGTCCCCCCCAGAATTGGGGGGCGAGGGGGGCGAAAATCGACTTTTCAAGAGTCTTGCTCTCCCGCCCTTACCCCTCAATAGGGCGGGATTTTTATACAAAGCGAATAGATGTCATGGCATTATACAAAGTCACATACACAGGTAAATAATGATGGATGTAGACGAACTACTGCGTCAATATGCCGCCGCCGAACGAAATTTTGCCAACATCGATTTAACGGCGGTGGATTTGCGGGAAGCCAACCTAGTGGGTGCCAATCTCAGTGGCGCGAATCTGAGTCAGGCTGATTTGCGGGAAGCAAGGCTAGGGCAAGTCAATTTAACTCACGCGAATCTGAATGCGGCTAACCTGAGTGAAACGATTCTCTGGGGTACAGACTTCAGTGACGCCAACCTGCACCAAGCCGAGTTGCGAGAGGCTGATTTGAGTGGCGCGAAGTTAATCCAAGCGGATTTAGAAGCCGCCACCTTGACGAAGGCGTGTCTGCGGGGAGCCAATTTGAGCCGAGCCAATCTTTCCCAGGCCATACTATTTGAAGCCGACTTGCGTCCTAGCTCTGATCAACAAACTGATTTGGGATATGCGAATTTGATTGGGGCAAATTTGAGTTATGCCAACCTGAGTGGAGCGCTATTGCACGGAGCAAAACTCGATGGAGCCAAGCTTTGCCGAGCCAATTTAGGCGTTCGGATTGCGGATCAATCCTACCAGACCGACCTGAGTGAAGCGAGTTTAGAGGGAGCTGATCTGAGCTTTGCCGATTTGAGTGAGGTCAATTTATCTAAAGCCAATCTGCGGAACGCGGATCTCACCCAAACCAACCTCAAACATGCCAACCTACAAGGGGCGATCATGCCGGATGGCAGCATCCACGAGTAGGGAAGAAGTCTACACTGTTCAGAAAACGTCTTATCATCAACTTCGGGGGTCAATATGGACACCATCAAGGTTCGCGACTTAAAAACCCTCCAAAAGTTGCAAACTCACCTACGCCACTTAGTCGGGAAAGCCATCCACGATTACAACATGATTGCGGATGGCGATCGCATCATGGTATGTCTGTCGGGTGGCAAGGATTCCCACACCTTACTCGATTTATTGCTGAGCCTTCAGCGTAAAGCTCCCATCAAGTTCGATATCCTCGCTGTGAACCTAGACCAAAAACAGCCTGGTTTTCCCAAGCATGTTTTACCAGAGTATTTGGAATCTCTGGGGGTACCGTATCGGATTATCGAAGAAGACACCTACAGCATTGTGCAACGGGTTATCCCGGAAGGGAAGACCATGTGCGGTTTATGCTCGCGCTTGCGTCGCGGCATTCTCTATCGTGTAGCTAGTGAAGAGGGGGCAACAAAAATCGCTCTTGGTCACCATCGGGATGATATTGTGGAAACCTTGTTTCTCAATATGTTCTATGGCGGACAACTGAAAGCCATGCCCCCCAAACTGTTGAGTGATGATGGTAAGCATGTGGTTATTCGACCCTTAGCTTATTGCTCCGAGCAGGACATTGGGGATTATGCGATCGCTAAACAGTTTCCGATTATTCCCTGTAAACTTTGCGGCTCTCAAGAAAACTTACAGCGAGTCCAAATTAAGCAGTTATTGCAGACGTGGGAACAAGAATATCCAGGACGGACGGAGAATTTATTTCATAGTCTTCAGAATGTTACGCCCTCTCATCTTGCCGATACACAGCTCTTTGATTTTGCCAACATAAGACCTTAACCTCCGCGTCCCTCTGTGCCTCCCTCTGCAATCTCTCTGACTTTTCACGTCATGTGGAAAAGTTCACGAGAAACCTAACCCCCTAACCTCCTCATCCTCACTAAAGCTCCGGTCGCTTAGGGAAGGGGGAAATATCAAAGCCTCTCTCCTTGTAGGAGAGAGGTTTGGAGAGAGGTTTTCTACATCCCATGAAAAGGAAGAGCGCTCTCTGCGTTATAGCAAAAGGCAGAAGGCAGGAGGCAGGAGGCAGGAGGCAGAAGGTTTTTTACTGGAACGTGGTCGTTTTAGCCGTTCAATCTGTCCTAATCTTTATGGCGACAGCTATAAAAAATATCATTCCAGCCAAGAAGTTCAACATGATGATTCGCTTAGTGTATATTGCGCCAAAGCCAAAGTCCTAAGGTGATAGGAATGGCTACATAAGCATAAGAACGAAGATTCATGACTAAAATAGTCATCCCCAACGTTGAGGAAGGCTGAGGCAGAAACCGCACTAAACAGAATCCTTCTGAAACAATACTGAGGAAGAAACCCACAGACAAGAAAATGATAAAAGCTAAAAGTTGCAGGATATTGGTATGAAAATCTAGGCTGAAGTTGGAAAAAACAGGAATGGTTATTGTCGTCCAATCCAAGGAATTAATTAACCTAATTAATATAGATTCAAGAAATAAACTTAGGAACCACACAGTACCCCAGACGATTGGATACCAGCTAAAAGCTCGTAGGTGAATTTGCTTGAAAAAGTGGGTGGATATTACGCCTAAGAATAGAAAAAATAAGCCTAACATTAGGTAAATATTCACAGAGGCATAGGGTAAAGACGCCAAGCCTAGAACAAAGAATAAACCCACAACTGTGGAAAACAGATTAGCTACGGTTGATATCTGGATGGATTTAACCTGATTCAGGCGCTCTCGTTGAGCGAGAGTAATGCTTTCAACTCCAATGATGAGCAATAGTCCAACGCCAAAGCTAACGATAGACGCAATTAACGGTAAATCTAAAAGTAAGACACCGGCAGGAGGCCAACTGTTGGCAGTTGCTGGTTCTGCACTCAACACAAGCAGCCCTACCGTTAACAGTAGGACTTGAACAATATGCCTTTTCTTAATACTCCACTGTCCCTGGCGTATACGGCTGAAAATGTTATGAGAATTAGGATCAATTAATCGATGAAACAGCAAGAAGAGATTGCTGAAAATTGGGAAATTAGGCAAGGTCAAGAGCATTTTGCTTGAGTTGAGCCAGAGAAACGTATTCCAAGGCTAATGCATGGGTGGCTGACAAAACGACCGGTGGAGCAACGCCAGCATCCAACGCTTCCTTCCAGCGTGAGGCGCACAAACACCAGCGATCGCCCGGTTTCAAACCTGGGAAATCAAAGGCGGGTACTGGTGTACTCAAATCATTTCCTCGCGATCGCGTGAAGGCAAGAAACTCTGGTGTCATTTGGGCACAGACAATGTGTGCGCCGATATCACCCGCGCCAGTGCTGCATTTTCCATCGCGGTAAAAGCCGGTCATGGGCGATGTGCAGCAGGTTTCTAGTTCTCCTCCTAGGACGTTTCGAGGATTGGTCATGTCAACAAGTTCTCTGCAAAAGGCTGTCAATGGGTAGATTAGCAGAGATCGGCTTGCGATCGCCAAGACGTACTCTCGTTATAAGTGCGATCGCACAAGCTCAGTATGGTTGACGTTGAGTCCACTTATACTACAATTGTAATATAAAAACTAAGCGTTTGTGAGTACCCAATAAGCCACGCTGTTTGGCAGGTTTTGCACTAATGTCTGCTATTCCTCATCCTCCTGGACTAAAACTCTATCCTCATTTGCTCTCCTCACAAGAAGTAGGAGAAATCTTGGCACAATTCGAGCTTCACAAGCAATCGCCGACAAATCCCCAACTGTTCAGATTGTTTGGGAATTTTGAGCTGTCTTCAGCACAACCTCTTCCTCAATGGATGATGGATTGGGGGCAAAAAATGGTCGAGCGAGGAATTTTCTCTCAATGCCCTGACCAATATCGACTCTGCGATTGGATGGGTGAATTTTCCGGGAATTTTAACTGGCATACGGATAACAATCGTCATGGAGAGAAGATTTTAGCGATCGCGCTTTCTGACACACGGGTTATTGGATTTCGGGCTAAAAAGCGTACTAAATCTATTTATCGACTGCCTCTTAATCGAGGTGATGCTTATTTAATGACAGGTGCAGCGCGGTGGCACTGGGAGCATCGAGTCATGCCTGTTGGGATGCAAGGGAGCGGAGGGAGAAGTTTTATTATGAGTTACAAGGGGTAACAACAATTGATTAACTATGAAGCGAGATGAAGTGCTAGCAATTGTCAAAGCTCATCAAGTAAGGCTCCAAGAACTAGGAGTCAAGTCTTTGGAGCTATTTGGTTCTGTGGCACGGGATGAAGCTAGACCAGACAGCGATGTGGATTTTTTTGTAGAGTTTTCTAAGCCTATTGGATTATTTGGTTTTAGTAGAATCCGGCTTTATCTAGAAGATATTTTGGGTCGTCCGGTAGATTTGGGGACACTATATGCGTTAAAAGAACATCTGCGCGCACCTGTATTAGAGGATGTAATTCGTGTCTTCTAGAAGCTGGCAACTCCGAGTAAATGAGCTACCCCCGTTAGTGGAGCCACTACAAGATTTACTCAGAAGTGGATGAGTAATGAGTTGTGATATCGTGTCCGTTAACAAAACCACACTATGTATTAGTTTGTAGTAAAAGATTGAATCCCCTCAGAGTGGGCGGTAGAGCTTCTAAATCATACAATCGAATATTATCCCTACAACCCCAACTTTTCCCGTATCACGTCCTCTTTCTCTCTAAATCCTACCAAGACCGCCGTTCCATCCTTGACAAAAAGCGGTCGCTTCAGCAACATTGCATCCTGAGCAAACGCCTCAATCCATTGCTCATCTGTCCAATCGTTCTTCTTGTCACCTAGCGCCCGGTAGGACTGTCCGGAGGTATTCCGCATCGGTTTAGAACCCAACGTTTCCACCCAATGTTGAATCATCTCACGAGTGGGCGGCTTTTCCTTCGTATTAATGAACTCATACGCAACAGCGTTCTCTTCGAGCCACGTCAACGCCTTCTTACAGGTTCCACAGTTGGGTATTCCGTAGACTTGGATAGACATCAGGCTGGTTAATCAATCTCAACGGCTATAGGTATGCACACATATTGGCATACTACTACACCCTCTGTGGTGCCCACCCGTTTCAGAAGCACGAGGGGGAAGATGAACCCTATGCTCTTTGAGATTTAATAACTCTATCGCTATTAAAGGTTTTATGGCCTCATTGAAGTTATACTCGGTCACAGGGCAGACGTATCAACTACGTCCATTCAAGCTTTCAGCTATATAATGTAACGTTTTGTTAGGCAACAACATCAGAGGCTAGAGTTCGTAAAAAAACTTAAGCATTAGATAGCCAAATAGCGATGGAAGGTTGTATAGTTTTTTTCACGGCGATTTGTCCTGTTGGGGTTGCACTGGAAGCAATACACGCTGGCGGTACAGATGCAACCCTTTTTCATGGGGCAAAAACCCCTTGCCATTGCCTTGGCAACTCGGAATCGATCATGTCATTTATCGACTCTATGTTGGCGTTGCCGTTAGAGTCACGAATCTGTTGATTTCCCTGAGGTTATCTCGATGATCTATATTCCTCAAAATGTGTTGTTCGATCTCGATTTAATTCAAAAGTATGATGCCCCCGCTCCTCGATACACCAGCTATCCGCCAATAACTGAGCTAAAAAACGATTTTACAGAATTCGATTATAAATTTGCGATCGCAGCCTCAAATCAACGTCAATCGCCCCTCTCCCTTTATTTCCATCTTCCCTTTTGCCAAAGTGCTTGCTACTTCTGTGGCTGTAATGTTGTTGTTTCCCAAAATCAAACCCTTGTAGAAACTTATCTAAACTATCTAAACCAAGAAATTGAACGGACTTCAGACCTGATTGATTCCAAGCGACAGGTTATGCAAATACATTGGGGCGGAGGTACACCCAATTATTTATCTTTTGAGCAAGTAGAATCCTTATGGGCAAGCATTCATTGTTATTTTCACGTCCATGAAAAAGCAGATATTTCAATTGAAATAAATCCTAGATATGTTGACAAAAACTATATTTTATTTTTGCGTTCATTAGGCTTTAATCGAATTAGTTTCGGAATTCAAGATTTCAATCCTATCGTTCAGGAAGCCGTTAATCGAGTACAACCCGAAAAAATGCTTTTTGAGGTGATGGATTGGATTAAAGAGGCAGGGTTCCACAGTGTTAATGTAGACCTTATCTATGGTCTTCCCTATCAAACTGTCTATACTTTTCAGGAAACCATCAAAAAAACAATTCAGTTAGAACCTGATCGAATTTCTGTATTTAACTTTTCCTATATGCCTTGGCTCAAACCTATACAAAAAAATATTGATTATTCGGCTTTGCCATCCGTAGAAGAAAAGCTTTTTATCTTACAAATGACGATTCATGAACTTATTAATAGTGAGTATACCTTTTTGGGTATGAATCATTTTGTTAAACCCAATGATAGTTTAGCAATCGCCCAACGTCAACGCACCTTAAGGCATAACTGCCAAGGCTATACCACCCAAGCTAATACAGATTTGTTCGGCTTTGGTGCCACATCTATCAGTATGTTAGAAGATACTTATACTCAGAATGAGGAGCGCTTAAAGAACTATTGTCAATCCTTTGATCATGGATTTTTACCTATCAATAAAGGATTTAAACTAAGTCGTGCTGACATCCTAAGGCGAGATGTAATTATGCAACTCATATGTAATTTCCAAGTAGAAAAATCTGAAATTGAAAGAAGATATCAAATTCGTTTTGATGACTATTTTTATTTAGAGCTGGAAGCACTAAAATCTTTACAAGAAGATGGGCTAGTTAAGTTGTCGAGCAAGCTAATTTTTATTACTCCGCTTGGTAGATTATTGGTCAGGAATATCGCAACGGTTTTTGATGCTTGGACAAAACAAAATGAAAACTACAAACTTTATCAAGCTATTTAAGAGTTGAATTGAAGCTATTCTATCAGTCAATGAATTAACTAAAATAGCTGAACTGCATCCTGTAATCAAACAAAAATTATGACATCAAAATCTATTCCACCCTCTCCCGAAAATTATCAAAAATTAACTTTAAGCTGGACTAATGTGGCATTTTTCAGTGCGGTTCATCTTTTAGCTTTACTTGCTCCCTGGTTTTTCTCTTGGTCAGCATTGGGAATTACAGTATTTCTCCATTGGCTATTGGGTAGTATTGGCATTTGTTTGGGGTACCACCGACTTTTAAGCCATCGTAGTTTTCAGCTTCCAAAAGGCTTAGAATATGCGATCGCACTCCTGGGCGCATTAGCTATGCAAGGCGGGCCAATTTTTTGGGTAGCAGGGCATCGTTTGCATCATGGTTATACAGAAGACGAAGACAAAGACCCCTACTCCGCCAAGCGAGGGTTTTGGTGGAGTCATATGCTTTGGATTCTTTATCCTCGTCCAGAATTCTTTGAAAATAGCCACTATAAAAGATATGCCCCAGATTTAGCGCGAGACTCGTTTTATTGTTGGCTCGATCGCTACTATTTAGCCCTGCAAATTCCCCTAGGATTCCTGTTATACGCTTTAGGTGGATGGTCATTTGTAGTCTGGGGAATGTGCGTCAGAGCCGTATTGCTTTGGCACAGTACCTGGCTGATTAACTCCGTGACTCATATGTGGGGATATCGCACCTTTGATGTTAACGATAACTCCCGCAATCTTTGGTGGGCCGCTATCTTAACCTATGGAGAAGGTTGGCACAACAATCACCATGCCTATCCCAACGTAGCCAAAGCCGGATGGCGCTGGTGGGAAATCGATATGACGTGGTGGGTGATTCAAATGCTTAAAACGCTCGGTTTAGCCAAGAAAGTGATTATGCCACCCACATAGAGTCCTAAAAGGTCTAGGGGAAGAAGATATTGTTCTGAATAGCAGTCGAAATTTTAATTCACTCTTGTCTGCTAACCCAAAATCTCTCTTCTTCCCTCTCTTCCTCTGCGCCTCTATGGTTTGTAAAAAAACTATTGTTACTCCAATAATGAGGTCAATCATGCGTATTCTAATGATTCAACCCAATTATCACTCTGGAGGAGCCGAAATTG
The DNA here is from genome assembly GCA_036704025.1 of Stenomitos sp. GTDB lineage: Bacteria > Cyanobacteriota > Cyanobacteriia > Cyanobacteriales > Coleofasciculaceae > Allocoleopsis. The sequence continues at coordinate 7,238 of DATNQL010000319.1, read as the reverse complement.
CTGGAAATTGGCCCCCTAGTTGGGTTCCTTATGTCGGCGGTGCCTTAAAAACAGCGGGCTTTACAAACATAAAGTTTGTGGATGCCATGACCAACTACATTTCCGATAAAGCATTAGCCCAAATTATCGAAGAGTACCAACCGGATGTAGTCTTGGCAACGGCAATCACGCCGATGATTTATCAATCCCAAATCACCCTAAAAATTGTTAAAGAAGTCTATCCACAAGCTAAAACGATTATGGGGGGAGTTCATCCCACCTATATGTACAATGAGGTCTTAGACGAAGCCCCTTGGGTTGATTACATTATCCGAGGTGAAGGGGAAGTAATTACAGTTAATTTGTTGCAGGCCATTGCTAATGGTACCGATATTCGCGATCGCCACACCATTCAAGGGATCGCCTTCCTCGAAGAAGGTACAGTGGTTGCCACCCCAGCTAATCCTCCCATTCAAGACCTCAACACCCTAACACCAGACTGGAGTCTTTTAGATTGGGATAAATATATCTATACTCCCCTCAATGTTCGAGTTGCCGTGCCGAACTTTGCTAGGGGTTGCCCATTCCGGTGTCGCTTTTGTTCTCAGTGGGGATTTTGGCGCAAATATCGCGCCCGCGATCCCAAGAAATTTGTCGATGAAATCGAAATGCTCGTGAAAGAACACAAGGTTGGCTTTTTCATTCTGGCAGACGAAGAACCAACAATTAGTCAACCACGATTTGTGGCCTTATGTAATGAGTTAATCGATCGCAACTTGGGGGTTTACTGGGGCATTAACACCCGCGTCACCGATATTCTGCGGGATGAAAAACTCCTGCCTCTATATCGCAAAGCCGGATTAGTCCATGTTTCTTTAGGCACTGAGGCCGCCGCACAACTAAAACTCAATCTCTTCCGCAAAGAAACCACGATCGCAGACAATAAACGGGCAATTCAGCTTCTCAGACAAAACGGCATGGTTGCTGAAGCGCAGTTCATCATGGGGTTGGAGAACGAATCCCCAGAAACCATCGAAGAAACCTATCGGATGGTGTTAGATTGGCAAGCCGATATGGCGAACTGGAATATGTTCACACCTTGGCCTTTTTCTGAACTATTTCAAGATTTAGGCGATCGCGTAGAGGTGCGCGATTACTCCAAGTACAACTTTGTTACCCCCATTATGAAACCCGACAATATGGAACGGGAGGAGGTACTCAAAGGAGTACTGCGGAATTATGCCCGCTTCTATTTGCGGAAGACGTTTGAATATTGGTTTATCAAAGACCCCTTCAAGCGGAAATATTTGTTGGGATGCCTCAAAGCGTTCCTCCAAACGACCCTGAATAAACGTTTCTACAACCTGGGACGAGTGAAATACAAGGGATTGAAAGTTGAAGTTGACTTTGGCTTTGATAAATCTCGGATTTTAACCCGCGAAGAAATTGCCCGACGGAAGGTAGAACATCCAGAATTAGCGGCGGATGTGACCTTTACAGGTACTCTCTCCGCTTGTGGTGCGCCCAGTGTCTTGCCGGAATATCAGGAAGAAACAGAGCCTAATGTCCCAACAATGAAAATTTAGAAAAAGGAACCAGAAAACATGGCCTAATTCAGTTAATTTTCCTTCCAACAACTAACTCAAACCATCATCCTTTTGAATGACCTTGTATTGAAATTATGACAACGACTTCGACTCCAAACTTATCGTCCGCAACCTTTCTACCTCCCGCTGATGCTAGACAGAGAGTGAGCCAGTGGATGCGACAAATCCAAGATAAAATTTGCCAAGGTCTAGAAAAACTCGATGGTGTCAGCCAGTTTCGCCAAGATGAGTGGCAACGCGAAGAAGGTACTGGTGGAGGGCGCACCCGTGTGATTCGGGATGGGGGTGTGTTTGAACAGGGGGGAGTGAACTTCTCGGAAATTTGGGGTTCTCAATTGCCCTCCTCAATTCTGATCCAACGCCCAGAAGCCGCAGGACATGAATTCTATGTGACGGGCACTTCAATGGTGCTACATCCCCGCAATCCTTACATACCCACCGTTCACCTCAACTATCGCTACTTCGAGGCAGGGCCGGTTTGGTGGTTTGGTGGGGGTGCAGATTTAACGCCTTACTATCCCTTTGCGGAAGATGCGGCTCATTTCCACTCCACGCTGAAACAAGCTTGTGATACTCACCACTCTGAGTATTACCCAGCCTTTAAGCGGTGGTGTGATGAGTATTTTTACTTAAAACATCGCCAAGAAACGCGAGGTTTAGGAGGCATCTTCTTTGACTATCAAGATGGTCGAGGTCAACTTTATCGCGGCCCCGATCCCCAAGGGCTAGCGGCAGCTTATAGTAACCAGGTTGGAAACCTCGCACCGCGTAGTTGGGAAGATTTGTTTGCCTTTGTCCAATCCTGTGGCGAGGCATTTTTACCCGCTTACTTACCGATCGCACAACGGCGACGGACAATGGAGTATGGAGAGCGTGAACGCAACTTCCAGCTCTATCGTCGCGGACGTTATGCAGAATTTAACTTAGTTTATGACCGAGGTACGATCTTTGGACTGCAAACCAACGGGCGCACCGAGTCCATTTTGATGTCCTTACCACCGCTTGCGCGTTGGGAGTATGGCTATCAACCCGAACCCAATACACCGGAGGCTGAGTTGTATGAAACCTTCTTGAAGCCTCAAGATTGGGCGAGTTGGACTCCAGATTCATCGGCTCAAGGATGAGATGACCTGAGAAGATAAAAAAAAGAGAGCCACCAAGGCGACTCTCCCGATCATCAGGGTGCATCTACTAGTCTTATTATGGTCTTTGGGGGTGAGGGGTGTCACCCCTCATTTGTTATTTTTAACAAAACTTAAAAGAATCAGAGCAAAAGGCAGAACGTAGAGGGCAGAAGGCGGAAGGGGTGTAGGGTGTGGGGTGTAGGGTGTAGGGTGTAGAGTGTAGAGTGTAGGGTGTGGAAATATGCTTTCTTATACGCAGTTGCATTCATACGTAGCACATTGAATTTCTCCGCGTCGGGAGCGTCCCCCTGTCTCCGTGTCTATCTCAACTACTATGTTTGAACGCAACTCGGTATTAAATGCGTCACAGCTTATCAACAACAGCCAATAAAATTTGTGCCTTAACTAATGGCAAAGATGATTTTGCTGCCGTCGTTGCTTTTGGATATGGGCCGGTTCAAATGGGATCTTCACCGGGCGTATATCGACTCAATGTATATGGACGAATGAATGCGATCGCCGTAGGTATGCTGTACCAGGCTCTCAATATTAGAAGGATTATTCCCACCGGAGGGAAAACGGGAGGAATCAATCAGCCATCCGAATCGGCACTCATGGCTCATCTCATCCAATCTAAATTTAGAATTCCCGATTCTGTATTCACCCTTGAAGAAGAATCGATGGACACAATTTATAATATTGTCCATGTTGCTAATATTATTGATCAATCCCCTCATTTATATCAAGAATTGCTGTTTGTAGCCCTAGGTTTTCATCTTCCTCGAATTCAAAAAATTTGTTCTTTAGTGAAACTGAACGCTGATTTTGTTGCCGCTGAACGTGTGATTGAATTCCGTTCTCAACGTCATCAACATCTGCTACTTCATTTACTTCAATCTGAAAATAGTAGTTATGCCACCATGCTGGAGAGTCAGGAACGAGGTATGCGTGGCATCAAAGACATGCCAGAGTACTGGCTACCTCCTCTAGGCACTTTACAAAATACGCAACGACTGAAAGCCATTTTATCAACGCCTGAAATTCAATCCTTTCTAAATCGTCATTTTATTGATATGAACTCTATCTCAGACGAACAATTACACGCAGCAATTAGCGCCATTCCTCGTCAGTTTCCTAATTAATCTCAAATGAAGTGTGAGAGGTCAGTGGTTCAGATTTCCGATGGCTTAGAGCGAGCGGGGATCGATATTTCTGATGAGTCAAAAGATTGTAAACTTATATTAAATTTACAACTTGGATTTGGTTATGATCTCCCGTCGCACTGTTCTGAGTATTCTCTTCGCATGTTGCCTTACCCTCGTCATGGGATTGAATTTCACACCCGCTGCCAATGCCCTCGGCGGGAAGCTACCTACCATCAATGAACCTGCACCAGAGTTCACACTGCCCACCAATACGGGCGATGGGAAAGTGACACTTTCCGACTATCGCGGCAAATGGGTTGTTCTCTATTTCTATCCCAAAGATTTCACCTCCGGTTGTACCTTGGAAGCGCGTCGATTTCAACAAGATTTGCCCCAATATATGGAAAGAAATGTACAGATTCTAGGCGTTAGTGCTGACGATGTAGAGTCTCACGCTGAATTTTGTGATTCAGAGGGTTTGAAATTTCCTCTTCTTGCCGATACCGATGGCGAAGTGAGCAAGGCTTATGGCTCCTGGATGGGTTTTGTTTCCCTACGCCACACCTTTATCATTGACCCACAGGGAACCCTCCGTGAGGTATTTTTGGGTGTGAGACCGGCCATTCATAGTACAGAAGTTCTGGCACGTTTGGATGAGTTACAACTTAAATAATCCGCCTAATCGTTAAACTAAACCGCCGCTTTTGTATTAAATCTCTCTAGATTTTTGAGAGCGTCCAAAAAAGCGTAAACGGCTGGAGTGTGAAGGGCGTTTATGATAACGGCTGTCCCAATAATCCTTTGTAAAGGAGCAGGTAGGCTACACACTTGAATTCCTGGGGGTACGGGTTCGGCAGCCAGACGAGGAAGAATCGCGGCTCCTAAATTTTGCATCACCATACTGACAATCGTGGAATCTTCCCGAACTTCATAAGCAATTTTTAACGGGTATTCCGCCGTCCTCAAATGGTTACGAATCCTGAGGGAGCAGCTATTGGTAGCGGGCACGATTAATGGGTAGCAGGCTAACTGCTCCCAAGTCATTTTAGGGCTTTTAAACCCTGAGTTGGGTGGGAGCAAGACAACGTAGTCATCTCGTAGCAGTTCCCAAGTCTCAAATTCTTCTCCAGAGGGAAGATAGGTAAAGCCAATATCAGCATGACTTTCGCGCAACGATTGTTCCACTCCTACAAAATCGTCAAACTCAGTAATCGCTACTGTAATGGCTGGAAATTGGCGGCGGAAGCGGGCAATCACGCTGGGTAGGATATGGGTTGCCACGCTGCGAAAAGCCGCAATTCGCACCTGTCCCCCATGTAAGCCTTTTTCCCGATTGGCTTCTTTGATGATTCCTTCTAAAAGTTGCAGAACTTGACGTGACTGATCAATCACCCGTTCGCCGACAGGGGTAGGATTGGCTCCATGGCGTCCTCGCGAGAGCAACAGCACGCCTAATTCATCTTCTAGGTTGGCAATTGCATGGCTGATGGCTGACTGAGATAAATCCAAGTGTAGAGCAGCCTCACTAAAATTCTTGTGGTCTGCTATCGCCACCAAGGCACGTAGTTGAGAGATTTTTAACTTATAGGGATTGATTCTATCCATAGGAGTTAGGCTAACGATGTATGATTTTTTGCAAAAACCTCAAAATATTCTCTGTCCATCAATTTTATTCATATAAATAATGAATAACCTATTTGGTTAGCCAATCCAGTCTTAATTAAGCTGGATGTATGAGGGTTAAGGATGAATTAGCCTTCCCCAAAGAGGTGCTTTCTATGACGAACTATACAGGCTATCAAGACCCAAAAAGACAAGAAAGTCTGGTCAATCCACCTGAACAAAATCGAGTCACTAAGCCGAGCCGATTGTCCCAACTCAAGAACATTTGGCAGTACCTCATTACAGTCCTTGCGCCCGGAAAAGAACCGAGAATCTGGCAAAAGGATCGCTTTGGTCAGACCTGGTGGTATGCCTATGACCCCGTAACCGAGCGATCTGTCTGTCGAGACAGTGAAGATGGAATCCGGATTTGGCTAGAGGAGCGTTATTACCAATCAAATCAGGGGTCAAATCCAATCCGTTATGAGGTAAAGGAGACGGCGACAGCTCTATTTTTTTAACATCTCATAGTTTGAGGGATTACAAATCACCCAGTCAGGTGAGTAAATCGGGCGATTTTGCGATAAATAACCAGTCGGTTTTCATACAACTCCTGGTATGACTGGAAAGCTTTGAATGATTCTGCTTCCGCATTATTGGATGAACAGCGACTACCATGTTCTTGAATTTTCCGATGACAAACTTTAATGGAGAACTGGCGGCTTTAGGTGCCGCCTTTTTGTGGGCGCTGTCTGCGGTGATTTACGCTCACCTCGGTCAAAAAATACCGCCGCTAGCCCTAAATTTGAGCAAAGGCATCATTGCGATCGCTTTTATCGCCTTAACTCTGCTGGTGCAAGGCAACTACTGGCCGGCGGACATGAATGGGGTTGCTGTAGGATGCCTGCTATTAAGCGGTGTCGTTGGCATTGGTTTAGGCGACACCTTTTACTTCGAGGCGTTAAACCACTTGGGAGCCAGACGCACCTTGTTACTGGAAGCCTTGGCTCCCCCCCTATCCGCCCTCATCGCCCTGCTGTTTCTGGGGGAAGCTTTGAGTTTAGGGGCTTGGATGGGCATTTTTCTTACCGTCTTGGGAGTGTCCTGGGTGATTAGTGAGCGGGTGCCGGGAACGACCGTTAACGCCGAACACTCACTTCGAGGTGTTGGTTTTGCCTTAGTATCCGCTTTGGCACAGGCAAGCGGAGCCGTTTTATCCCGTGCGGCATTGGCAGACACAGCGATTAGCCCTCTATGGAGCACGCTCTTGCGCCTCATCGGTTGTGTTGTGGTATTGCTGCTATGGATACCGTTTAAAAAAAACTCTCAGGTGGCGTTTCAACCTTTGCGATTTCAACAATTATTAGGCATCATTATCATCACAGCTTTGTTCAGCACTTACTTAGGAATTATGCTGCAACAAACAGCCCTGAAATATACAGCCACAGGAATTGCTCAAGCGCTTCTTTCTACCAGTCCTTTATTTGTTCTACCCATTGCCATCAGTATGGGTGAAATCGTTAGCCCTAGGGCGTTTTTGGGGGTATTGGTTGCACTGGGAGGGATTGGCTTGTTGTTTGGCTACCAATAACGGTGTTCCCAGCGCTAACCGCCAAGGTTTGTGTCTGAACAAAAAACCAGACGGCAATTCAGTGAGTTGAAGGGTTAATCAACTCGACGCTTAACGCAAATTCTCTGGGACTTGCTCAGGAATAATATCATGTCCGGTTAAACACCCATCGTTAGGATTGACGCGGGGACGCGGGGACACGGAGACGCGG